>CAIXHI010000068.1 GCA_903919215.1 uncultured Acidimicrobiaceae bacterium | reverse complement strand
CGCTCGGCGATGCCGGCGTTGACCTCGGCCAACTTGGCACCACGCTCGGCTTCGAGCGTTGCCCGAGCGGCTTCGACCACCTTGGCGGCTTCGGCCTTGATCACGACGAGTTGTGCCTCGTAGGCAGCAACTTCGGCGCGAGCACCGGAACGCTCGGCGTCAGCGGACTCATGCGACTGCTGGATGCCGTTGTAGCGAGCATCCATACCCTTCTTCACCTTGGGGAAGAGGACGAAGCGCATGAGCAGCGCGAACACGACGAACGAGCCACCGCCCCAGAGGAGCTCTTTGACTTCGGGGACGATGGGACCCGGGTCCTTGCTGACGATCGCTTCACCTTCCGGTGCACCTTCACCCAGCGGCTCAGCGGTGACGACGATCGGCTCGGTACCAGTGGTACCGGCGACCGTGGTCTCCGTTGACGCTGCGGCGGTAGGCGCGGCGGAAGTGTCGGCGGTCGCGACGGTGGTGGTCGTGTCGGTGGACGACACGAGATGCACCTGCAGCGAGGATCCCTGGAGGTGTACGACGGCGGAGTGCACGTCAGCTCCTTCGGATAGGACGGACAGAAATCGGACGGATGGTCAACGGGCCGATCAGAGACCGATGAGGATGAAGACCACGAAGCCGATGAGGGCGAGTGCCTCGGTGAAGGCGATACCGAGGAACATGGTGGTACGCACCATGCCGGCGGCCTCAGGCTGGCGGGCCATGGCCTCGACCGACTTACCGACGAGGTAACCGATGCCGATGCCAGGTCCGATAGCGGCGAGACCGTAGGCGTAACCGGCCGAGCTGGCGGCGGCGGTGGCCTTGTCATCGGCGGCGGTGGCCACGAGGTGAGCGAATGCTTCCATTGTTGAATTTCTCCTGATGAGTGTTCTGGGTAGTGGAGACGGGTGAGAGTAAGGCGAACGGTGCGTCAGTGCTCGGGGTGAGCCGAGCCGCCGATGTACACCGCGGTCAGGATGGTGAAGATGTAGGCCTGCAGGAAGGCCACCAGCACTTCGAATGCCGTGAGGAACACGAGCATGAAGAAGGGCAGGATCGCCATCGGCTTCAGCATGAACTGCTGCGTCTGCGCCGTGACCAACGAGTTGGTCAACAGTGCGAACGTCACCAGCAGAATGTGGCCGGCGAGCATGTTGGCGAAGAGTCGCACCGTCAGCGAGAACGGGCGCACGAAGTAGTTCGAGATCAGCTCGATGACGCCCACCAGTGGCTTCAGCGCGGTTGGCACGCCGGGGGGCCAGATGGTGTGCGTGAGGTACTTGATGCCCTGGTGCTTGAAGCCGACACCCATGTAGATGACCCACACGAGCAGCGATAGGAACACCGGGATGGCCATGCGGGCCGTGGCGGGCATCTGCAGGAACGGGATGATGCCGGGCACGTTGCACAGGTAGATGAACAGGAACAGGCTCAGCAGGAACGGTGTCCAGCCGAGGCCTTCCTTGCCCATCGTCTGCATGACGATGCCGTTCTCGACGAACTCGACCGAGGTCTCAGCGAGGTTGCGCACACCCTTGGGCGCCACCGACGCATCCTTGCGACCGGCGAGGATGAAGATCAGCGAGCCGATGACTGCGGCGGCGACTGCGATCAGCGCGATCTTGTTGAAGCTGGAGAACAAGTCTCTCCAGCGCAAGATCGAGTTGATCTCTGGAAATTTGAAGGATTCGGCGATCACGGCAGGTTCCTGTGCTTGGTGACTGGGCGGTTAGGGGCGAGCGGGCTTGAGGCCGGGGTGGGCCAGCGAGAGAGCAACGTACTTCATCTCCCACACGAGGAGACCAAGGTGCGACACGATGATGGTCGTTCCGAGTGCCGGAAGTGAAATCCATCCGGAATCCTTGACCAACAACACGGCCAAGAAGATGAGCCCGAGGCGGATGAGGTAGCCGAACAGCACGGCTCCCATCATCAGTGCCAGGCTGATTCGAGCGGTGGTGGCGACGAGCGCGGCGGCCAGCGCGAAGTTGATGAGCACGAGGGCAATGCCGTACGCACCGCTGTACGCGCCGTGCATTCCCCAGATGAAACCGCACACCACGATCAGCAGTGGAGCAACGATCAGACCGCGCCGCACCATGTCCTTGGTGACCTTCACCTCGGGTGCTGGCCCCTGCAGTGCTGTCGTGAACGCGTCGGCCTGCTGACCGTTCTGCAGATCGTTCACGCCGCGCGACCTACACGCTTGGCGGCACGCTCGGCCTCGAGGGCTTCCATCGCCTGCGTGTACTCGTAGTACATCTTGATGAACTGACCGATGACGCTGAAGACCACGAGTCCGATCATGAACGCCGGCTTGGTGTCGAGCCAGCGGTCGAGTCCGTAACCGACACCGAGGAACACCAGCACCACGAGCGCGAAGTCCATGCCGCGGCCCAGCGTTTGGCCGGACTGCTGGGTGTCGTTGATCGGGCGCCGGGGGGCCAGGACTTTCACGGAAGAGCGGTTACCTCAGTAGCGCGTCGGGCATACGAATGCCCGAGCTTGTGAACGCGGACACAATGTACAACGTTGCGACGCGCCCGACACAACCTGCGGGAAGATCAGGTCTTGCGTTGGCGGATTTGCGGATGGAACACCGTGTACAGCACCAGGCCGAGCATGGCGATACCGACCGGGATGTAGATGATGCCGCTGCCCGTGAACACCGGGTACAACACGAACGCGGACAACAACGCGGTCCACGTCCACAGGATCAGCACCGCGCGCCGTTGGCCGTGTCCCATCTCGATCAGTCGGTGGTGCAGGTGCCCCTTGTCGGCGGCAGCCACACCTTGGCGGCGCACGGCGCGGCGGATGATCGCGAACAACGTGTCGAGGATCGGCACACCGAGGATGAACAATGGGATCATCAGCGGAGCGAGGAAGAAGTACGTCTGGCCGACGTAGCGCTGCGACCCCGGATCGGCCCGGCCGCCCACGACACTGGTGCTGACCGCCATCAGCAGACCGAGCAACAAGGCACCGCCGTCACCCATGAAGATGCGCGCCGGGTTGAAGTTGTGCGGCAGGAATCCCACGCAGATGCCGACGGCGAGAATCGCCACCAACGGACCGATGTTCGGTTGCGTGAGCATGCCGATCGATGGTTCGGCGAGGTGCTGGCTGTACAGGAAGAACGCCGCCGCGGCGATCGCCACGATGCCGGCCGCGAGCCCATCGAGGCCGTCGATCAGGTTGATCGCGTTCGTCATGCCGAGCAACCACAGCACCGTGATCAACGGCACCCAGTCGGCGGTGAGGAAGAAGACGTCCATGAACGGCAGACGGAAGTAGAACATCGTGACGCCGTAGATGACCAGGACGCTGCCCACCACCACGGTGCCCATCACCTTGGCCGGGGCCGAGATCTCGTGGATGTCGTCGATGAAACCGACGAGGAACATCAGTGCGGCGGCAACCAGCACACCACGCGGTTCGGAGTTGCGGGCGAACAACGGGTCGAAGGCCGGCATCAGCCAGGCAGCGATGAACGCGGCGAGGAAGCCGAGGAACATCGCAATACCGCCGACGTCGGGTGTGGGCACCTTGTGCACCCGACGCTCATCGGGTTGCACCACCCAACCGACACGGCGGGCCACCCGAACAACGATCGGCGTCGTCAGGAACGTCACCGCCGCAGCGATCGCGCCCACCAACAGGTAGGCCCCGGTACCCGGCATCAGTGCTGCAGTTCCACTTCGCTCACGGGCGACAACTCTAGCGATACACCCTGTTCAGGCGAGGCCGTCAGGCGTAGGCGGGAAACTGGGCGCACAGCGCAGCGACGTCGACCTTGGCCTGGGCCACCACGGCCGCGTCGTTGCGATGACGCAGCACGCGAGCAATCAACTCGGCGATCTGCGCCATCTGTGGCTCCTTCATACCCTGCGTCGTGACCGACGGGGTGCCGATGCGCACACCGCTGGTGACGAACGGGCTGCGCGGATCGTCGGGGATGCTGTTCTTGTTCAGCGTGATGCCACCAAGGTCGAGCACCGCTTGCGCTTCCTTGCCCGTCAGCTCGGCGTCGAAGGGCCGCAGGTCGACGACCATCATGTGAATGTCGGTGCCGCCGCTGACGAGACGGAACCCCTGCTGCACGAGTCCTTCGGCGAGTGCGCTGGCGTTCTTCACGATCTGCGCGGCGTAGTCCTGGAACTCGGGCTGCAGCGCTTCGTGGAAGGCGACGGCCTTACCGGCGATGACGTGCTCGAGCGGGCCGCCCTGCCAGCCAGGGAACACGGCCTTGTCGATCGCCGGGGCCAGCGCGGCGGTGGACAGGATGCAGCCACCGCGCGGGCCGCGCAGCGTCTTGTGCGTGGTGAACGTGACGATGTCGGCGTACGGCACCGGGTTCGGGTGCTGCCCACCGGCGATGAGACCGGCGATGTGCGCGGCGTCGAACATGAACAGCGCACCGACCTCATCGGCGATGCTCTTGAACGCCGCCGGGTCGAGGCGACGGGTGTAGCTCGTCGTGCCGGCGACGATCAGCTTCGGCCGGTGCTGCAATGCGAGGTCGCGCACCTGGTCCATGTCGACGCGCTCGTCGCCGGGGGCGACCTTGTAGGGCACGAAGTGGTAGAGCTTGCCGCTGGCGTTCACCGGCGAACCGTGTGTGAGGTGACCGCCGTGGTCGAGCGACAGACCGAGCACGGTGTCGCCGGCCTCGAGGATGGCTTGGTACGCGCACATGTTCGCGTTGGCACCACTGTGCGGCTGCACGTTGGCGTGGTCGGCGCCGAAGATGCGCTTCACGCGCTCGATCGCCAGCGCCTCGATCTCGTCGACGATCAGGTTGCCGCCGTAGTAGCGCTTACCCGGGTAGCCCTCGGCGTACTTGTTGGTGAGCGCGCTGCCCACCGCCCGCATGACCGCCGGCGAGGTGAAGTTCTCGCTGGCGATGAGCTGCAGGCCGGTGCACTGGCGCTGCACCTCTTGGTCGATCAGGTCGAAGAGTTGGGTGTCGGGATTGGTGTCGCTCGGGAACGGCATGTCAGGACTCCGTGACGGGGCTGGACTGCCGGTCGGCAGCGCTGGCTGATTCTTCTTGTTCGATGGCCATGATCTGCTCGACGCGGCGGGCGTGACGGCCACCTTCGAACGGTGTGGCGAGGAAGGTGGCGAGGATCTCCTCGGCGAGACCGATGCCCACGACGCGACCACCGATACTGAGCACGTTGGCATCGTTGTGCGAGCGGGCCATGCGGGCCGTGTAGAGGTCGTTGCACAAGGCGGCACGCACGCCGTGCACCTTGTTGGCCGCCAACTGCTCGCCCTGACCACTGCCACCCAGGACGATGCCGAACTCGGCTTCACCGTCGCGGACAGCTCGGCCGACGGCCGCGCAGATCGGCGGGTAGTCGCAACTCTCGGTGCTGTGGGTGCCCAGGTCGAGCACATCGTGCCCCTCACCCTGCAGCACACCTACGAGGTGCGCTTTGAGGTCGAAGCCGGCATGGTCGGAACCGATCGCGATACGTGACATCGCAGCGAGTGTAGATGTGCGCCTGCCGACGGCCACAGTGCGTTTGACGGACTGTTCACCACCACGGGTTCGTCGGTCATGCCCGGGTGTACTTACCCTGTGGTCCCATGACGCTCGACCCCCGCACCCCCGTCCTGATCGGCGCGGGCCAATTCCAGCACCGCGCCAAGGGACTCGACGACGCGCTCGACGCGTCGGCACTGATGGCCGAAGCAGTGAAACTGGCCGCCACCGACGCCGGTCTCGGCACGGTGCCGCAACCCGACTCCTGGCGCGTGGTGGGCCTGCTGAGCTGGCGCTATGGCGACCCCGGGTGGGTACTGGCCGACCGTTTGGGGCTGGAAGCAAACGACACCGCGGTCACCACGATGGGCGGCAACAGCCCACAGACGCTGGTGAACAGCACGGCCCTCGACATCCAGCGCGGCGACGCAGACCTGGTGGTCATTGCCGGTGGCGAATCGTGGCGCACCCGCATGCGCGCCCGCGCCGCCGGGGTCGAGCTGCACTGGCCGAAGTCGCCCGAGGGGCGCATGCCGCGCCTGTTGGGCGAAGACCTGGAGATGAACCACCCGGTCGAGCGCGAGCGGGGCATCACCATGCCCGTGCAGGTCTACCCGATGTTCGAGACCGCGATCCGTGCCGCCGCCGGCCGCACCGTCGACGAACAGACCACCGTCGCCGCGGAGTTATGGGCGCGGTTCAGCGAGGTCGCGGCGGCCAACCCCAACGCCTGGCTGCGCGAGGCCAAGACCGCCGACGAGATCCGCACACCGACCGATCGCAACCGCACCATCGGCTTCCCGTACACGAAGTCGATGGTCTCCAACAACGACGTCGACATGGCTGCGGCACTCATCATGTGCAGCGTCGAGCGCGCCGAGGCACTGGGCGTGCCCCGTGATCGGTGGGTGTTCCCGCACTCGGGCACCGACTGCCACGAGCACAACTACATCAGCAACCGCTGGAGCTTCGCCGAGACACCGGCCGTGCGCCTCGGCGGCGAGCGGGCACTGGCGCTGGCTGGCGTCACCATCGACGACATCGACCTCGTCGACCTCTACTCGTGCTTCCCGTCCGCCGTGCAGCTCGGCGCGCAGAGCCTGGGCCTGTCGCTCGATCGCCAGCTCACCCGCACCGGCGGCCTGTGTTTCGCCGGCGGCCCGTGGAACAACTACGTGATGCACGCGATCGCCACGCTGATGGACGACCTGCGCGCGCAGCCGGGCAGCAAGGGGCTGATCTGGGCCAACGGCGGCTACGCGACCAAGCACGCATTCGGCGTGTACGGCACGACTCCCCCAGAGCACGCGGACGGGTTCCGCTTCGAATACCCGCAGGCCGAGATCGACGCGATGCCCCGCCGCGAACTGGCCGACGCAGCCGAGGCCGCCGGGCCGGCCACCATCGAGGCATACACCGTGATGCACTCACGCACTGGCCAGCCCGAGACCGCGCTCGCCGCCTGCCTGCTGCCCGACGGCCGTCGCGCCTGGGCCACTTCCAGCGACACGGATCTCGCCGCAGCGATGTGCGTGGGCGAATGGGTCGGCCGCGCTGTGGTGCTCGCCGCCGACGGCACCCTCACGGCTGGCTGAGCGGGCCGTGTCGGCTTCTGGGCAGGAATCGTCCCGAATCAGCTTCTGGGCGGGATTCGTCCCGGCCTCCGGGAACGAAACCGCCCAGTTCGGCCACCCAGAACTCGACGAAGCAGCGAAGGCGCGCTCAGACGGCGTCGCCGAGGCCGCTGGAGGCGAGGTCGGGGCAGTGCTCGGCCAGATAGGTGTAGGTCCGTGGCACCTCCACCGAGTCGACATTCAGACTCGGATCGTCGGCGAACGGGGTGACCGCGGCATCGAACTGCGCGGCGACGACCTTCACCAGATCCTCCAGCTCCGACGGCAACGGCGCGAGCGTGATCACCGGCTCATCGGCGCGACGGGAGCGTAATGCGTCGTCCCAGAGTTGCCGGAACTGTTGCAGTTGGAGCTCGGTGGCGCCTGCGTCGGTCAGCATCGTGAGCGCCTTCTGCGCCCGACGGCCGTAGGGCCCGACCAGGTTGGTGAGCACCACGGACTGGTCGCCCAGGATGTCGGCGGGCCAGTGACGACCCACCGCATCGACCGAGGCCACGAGTGCCGCCGACGCGACGACTTCCAGCCGGGCGACCTCCAGACTCGACAAGCCGCCGAACGCCTGCGCCACGCCGATGGCTTGCAGCGTGCCGCCGTAGACCGCCCACGCAGCGCAGAACGCATCCGGGTCGTCGAGGCCGGGAACGCCCACGCTGCCGGTCTCTGGGACGCTGTCGCCAGCCGTGTCGACGCTGGCGGGGATGGTCGTCAGTACGGTTCCCACCGATGTGGTGGTGGTCGGTCCGGCTGTGACATCGGCACACGCCACGAGCGACAGCAGTGCCCCGCACAGGAGCACCGGACGCGTCGACCTCACGAGGGCGAGCGTAACGGTGGCAAGCTCTGGGGATATGTCGCCCTCCGTCTCTGCCTCTGCGACTCCGTCGCAGCCCCTTCCGATCATCATCGACTGCGATCCCGGTCACGACGACGCGATCGCGATCGTCGTCGCTGCCCAGCACACCGAGCTCGTCGGCATCACCACCATCGCCGGCAACGCCCCCCTGTCGGCCACCACCCGCAACGCGATCATCATGCGCGATCTGCTCGAGCTCGACTGCCCCGTGCACTCGGGCGCCAACCGGCCCCTCGTGCGACCTGCGCGCCATGCCGACTATGTGCACGGCAAGAGCGGGATGGACGGCGCCGACTTGCCCGAGCCCAGCGGCCCGCCCGCCAGCCACGATGCAGTCGGCTGGATCATCGAGACCTGTCGTCAACGCGAGGGCATCTGGTTGGTGCCCACCGGGCCGCTCACCAACATCGCGCTCGCACTCCGCGCGGCACCCGACCTGGCCAATCGCATCGCCGGTATCTCGCTGATGGGCGGCGGCACGTTCGGCAACCGCACGGCAGCGGCCGAGTTCAACATCTGGTGCGACCCCGAGGCCGCCGACATCGTGTTCTCCTACGGCGGGCCGCTGATCATGGCCGGCCTTGAT
>CAIXHI010000067.1 GCA_903919215.1 uncultured Acidimicrobiaceae bacterium | reverse complement strand
CTTCGGCTCGGTGATAGTGACGAAGTAGATGCGACCCTTGGTGTCGTAGGTGGTGGCGCCGTTGATCGACAGCCGCGGCTCCACCTGTTCGGCATCGGCCGGCACCAACGCGTACTCGAACGCCTCGTCGACCTTCGCCGTACACACGGGCGGGTTCACCGATGTGTCGTAGGCGGTGCAGCGGCTCTTGTTCACCGCTGCGCTGCTGGGTACGAAGCTCAGCACCAACGGGGCGACGGCCACCAACACACCGACCGCAGCCAACGGCAGCGCCCACCAGCGATGCGCCGTGCTGGGGCGGCGGACGCCCACGCCGAGCACCGAGACATGGCCATGGCGAACGGGTTCGGTGTCGGCGACTTCTACAAGGTCGGCTTCCAAGGGTGCGTCCGGCGGCTCGTAGCTCACCGGTGCAGCCTGCCAGACGGGCCACCAGAACCGGGCGCGCGTCGCGGGCGGCGCACGATTCTCATTCCAGCGGGCCCGGCCGGCCGAGCAGGTACCCCTGGCCGAACGGCACCCCGAGGCCGCGCACCGTTTCTGCCTCGGCCGCAGTCTCGATCCCCTCGGCGATGAGGATCGCGCCGGTGCGGGCGGCAAAGTGGCACAGACCCACGATGAGCGCCTGACGCGCCGGGTCGGCCTCGATGCCGCGCACCAACGCCACGTCGAGCTTCACGAAGTCGGGCTTCAGTTCGAGGATGTGGCGCAGGCTGGCGAAGCCGGCTCCAGCGTCGTCGACCGACACCTTCATCGGCCCCAACTGGCTCAACGCTCGGCGCAGCACCGGGTAGTTCTCGATCCGTGCGTGCTCGGTGATCTCTACGACCAGCATGCGACCGCTGGCTTCGACGAAACTTCGGGCTGCGCCGGAGATGACGGTGGCAGGCGACAGATTGAGGCTGAGCCACTGCTCGATCGGGAGGTCGGCAGCGGCCTCGTTCGCAGCGGCGATACAGGCAACTTCCAACTCGCTGCCCATCCCGACCGAGTGCGCCAGCGCAAACCGCGCATCTGGCGGTGTGCCATCGTCGAAGCGGGTGAGCGCCTCATACCCGCACACCTGGCGGGTCGTCAGGTCGACCACCGGTTGGAACACTGATTGGTATTCCTGCTCGTCGATGATGCGGCGGATGTCAGCACGCAGCTCCTGAGCACGCCCGTTCTCGTCGAGTTGTGGGCCGAGCAATGTGCCGGCGAACGAACCCAACTCCTCGAGCAGCGTTCGTCGTTCCGGCATCCTCGCCGGGCCATCGACGTCACGCGTCCCGACGACGATGGCGCCGACTGCATGTCCGTCGCTCAGGATGCTGCCAATCCCCAGGGCGGTGAAACCGAGGTCGACGAGCGTGTGCCGCAGCTCCGGACCGAGCACGTCGACAGCACCGGGATCGGCAAGGTGCAGCGAACGCGCTCGCGCTGTCAGGTAGGCGAAAGCGCCTGTAAGCCGGGCCAGTGGTATTGGCTGCTCCTGCAGGTCGTTGGACAGGCCGTCTCCGGCGAGCCCGGCGATCTGAAAACCCATCCCCTTGTCGAGCAGCACCACCGCCGTTGCAGCGAACCCGGAGAGATCGTTGACCGCTTGGCACAGGGTGTTCGACGTGCCGTGCAGAGTGGCGGCCGGACGTACCCGCGACATCACGCCGAACATCACGTCACGATCGTTCTGCTGCCGATCGATGCTCGCCTCGAGCAACCGCTCGGCACTGAGATCGTGCTTCACACTGACGAATGCGATCAGCATGCCGTCCTTGTCGTGGATCGGCGCGATGTTCGCTGTCTCCTCGTACAACTCGCCGTTCTTGCGTCGGTTCACGAACACGCCGCGCCACGACTGACCACCCAGCAGACGCGCCCACATCGTCTCGTAGAATGGCCGGTCGTGTATCCCGCTCTTGAACACGCGCGGATTGCGGCCGCGTAACTCGTCGAGCGTGTACCCACTGGTTCGCGATGTCGCCGGGTTGGCGTAGACGATGTTCGCGTCGGTGTCGGTGATGACCACCGAGTCGCCCGTCTGTTCGATAGCGGTGATGAGCAGCGACTGCTCCCTCAACGCGTCGAGCAGTTGGACATCGTCGCGCAGCCGCTGCAGGCCGTACCCCAGCTGGCCAGCAAGACCGGCCAGCAGTGCCACGGCGCGCTGGTCGAATGCCCGCATCTCAGCGGAGTACACCGTGAGAACACCATCGATCTCGCCGCCGATGACCACCGGCAGCGCGATCGAGGAACGGAAACCGTGTCGGGCCGCCTCTGCGATCCACGGCTGGAACGACGCGTCCTGCACGAAGTCGTGCACAATCACCACGATGCCATCGCGCAGTGCGGTGCCGGTGGGGCCCAGGCCCAAAGGATTTGCGCTGTCCCACGACAAGCCGATGCGATCGAGGTAACCGGCGTGCTCGGTGCTCATCGCGACGCGTTCCACCGACTTGGCGTCGTCGTCGACCCGACGGCCATACCAGGCGAACAAGTAGCCGGCCTTGTCGACCGAGGCCTGACACATATCCGTGAGCAACTTGAGTTCATCGCGCGAACGCAGGAGAACATCGGTGCCTGCGGCGAGAGCGTCTCGCGCCCGCCGGTTCACGACCTCGGTGTGGCAATCACGCAAACTGACGACCGATGCGGCGACGCTGCCATCGGGTTCCACCCTCAGTGGATGCGAATGCGCTGACATCCAACGGAACTCTTCACGGCTGGTTCGAATTCGCACGTGGACATCGCTGACTGGTTCCCCGGCGAACACCTTCGATCGTTGTTGTTGCACGGCGACCACATCGTCGGCGTGGACAATGTCGAGCGCGCTGCTCCCGATGATCTGCTCAGGGAGCCACCCCAGCCTTGGCTCAATCGAGGACGACGCCCATAGCACCAACCCGTTCGATCCGGTCTCCAAGACCACATCAGATGAGTTCTCGGCCAACAATCGGTAGCGCTCCGCTAACTCGGTCAGCAACTCATACCGGTGCTGCGTGTCGTCGCCCCGCGCCGACGTCCATCTCCGCACTCCGAACATCACTCTCCCGCCGGCGATTCCCGTCTCGCCTCGAGCAACCTTAGACCACCACCGTCACCGGGGCCTCCGGTACCATGGCGCGGCGTGACGATCACCGATGCCACCACCTACGCCGGCTGGATCGCCGGTCTCGCGATCGTGGCGCTGATCGCGACGGCATGGCGGCGCTCGGCTCCTGCAACGGTGCACCACGACGACCCGACTGCACCTGCCAACGACGAACACTGGGCGCTGGCCGAACTCCATGCCCCGCTGGACACTCCGGTGCCATGGACGAAGAAAGCGTGGTCGGCGGTCGCCAGCTTCGGCCTCGCCATCTGGGTCGGGGCTGCACTCGCCACGGTGATCGGGTTCGGCGCTGCCTTCCTCGTCATCACGCTCACGAACATGCTGAAGCAATGACCTCGCAACCGAACTGGCGAGAACTGGCCCAGGCCGGTCATGTGGGCGACGAAGCAACCGCACGAGCTGCGCTCACCGACGCCGACCCCGTGGCCCGCGAACTCGCACTGGGAGCGCTCGCCCGGTCGGGCACGTTGACCGACAGCGACCTTGCCGGCGCCCTCACTGATTCCGCTGTTGCGGTTCGACGCCGCGCGGTGCAGGTGGCCGCTGGCGTGCCAACGATCGATCTGCTGCCCTCGCTGCGCGACCCCGACCCCACCGTCGTGGAAGTTGCTGCGTGGGCCGCGGGCGAGCACGAGACGGTGTCCGATGCGGTGCTGCACGAGTTGTGCGGTCTGGCGACCGGTTCCGACGACGCGCTGATCCGCGAGGCAGCAGTTGCCGCCCTCGGCGCGATCGGCGACGAACGCGGGCTGCCCGCGATTCTGGCCGGGTGCAGCGACAAGCCGGCCGTGCGTCGGCGCGCGGTGCTGGCGCTGGCACCGTTCGACGGCCCCGAGGTGGATGCCGCGATGCGGGCCGCCCTCATCGACCGCGACTGGCAAGTGCGCCAAGCGGCCGAGGACATCGCCGAGATCGTGCTCGACACCGACGACGCCGACGCCGGCTGATCCGGCTGGCTCGTCCCTTTGGTTTCGATCGCCACGGGTGGCTGCGATACTCCTGCCATGGCGAACGTCATCAGCCCTGAGTCGCGTGTGTACGTCGCCGGTCACGCCGGTCTCGTCGGCTCTGCCATCGTCCGGCGCCTGCAGGCCGACGG
>CAIXHI010000066.1 GCA_903919215.1 uncultured Acidimicrobiaceae bacterium | reverse complement strand
CCGATGGTGTCAGTGCCCAACACCGAACTCGTGCGCGAGGGGTTGCTGCGCGACGACCTGTTCACCGTGGTGCACGAGCAGTTCCTCACCGACACCGCTCGCTACGCCGACATCGTGCTGCCGGCCACCACGCACATCGAAGCCACCGACGTCGTCACCTCCTGGGGCCACCTGTACCTGGGGTGGAACGAAGCGGCGATCGCCCCGCTCGGCGAGGCAGTCAGCAACAGCGAACTGCACCGTCGGCTTGCACGAGCGATGGGCTACACCGAGCCGGCCTTGTTCGACGACGACGTCACGGTGCTGCGCGACTCGCTGCCCACCATCGACATCGATCGCCTGCGTATCGAGGGCTTCCAACGGGTGCCGTACCCCGAGGACGGGCGCCCGTTCGCCGAAGGCGGGTTCGCCACACCGTCGGGCAAGGTGATGCTGCGTTGCGACGCGCTCGCCGCCGAGGGTCAGCCGGTGCTGCCCACCTATCTCACCCCGGCGGAGGCACCGAACGAGCAGTACCCGTTCGCGCTGCTCACGCCGAAGCACCACACGCGCTTTCTCAACTCCAGCTACTCGCAGCTGCCGGGTCATGGCGACCGTGAAGGTGGCCCGTTCGTCGAGGTCGCAGCTGCGGACGCCGATCGCTTGGGCTTGCTAGAGGGCGGCACCGCGCGAGTGTGGAACGACCGCGCTTCGCTGGAGTTGCCGGTACGCATCAGCAACCGAGTGCGCGACGGCCTGGTAGTGATCCCGTGGGGTTGGTGGGGCACACAGCACGCCGACGGCAAGGTGGCCAACTCGCTCACCAACGACGCGCTCACCGACTGGGGCGGTGGTGTGGCCTACTGCGACACCGCCGTCGCTGTCGCCGCTGTCTGACCCGCGACCCGCTCGAGAATTTCTTCGGAACGTTCGTGGATTCCTGTTGACTTGGTGAGCGAACGTGTGTACTGTATGAGACATGAGTTCGCTGCTCGAGTCGGCTGAACAGATCCTCCTCACACCGGCCCAGTTCATCACGGCCGTGCGCGAACATGAACAACAGGCAGCAGTGTTGGCCCTCGCCCTACGCCGCCTGGAGACGTCCGGCGAATACGCGGCCGAAGGTGCGGTGTCGATCGGTTCCTGGCTTCGCGACCAGTGCCGCATGACCAGCCGACAAGCCGCCGCGATCATCAGCCACGGGCGTTTCCTCGATCGCTACTCTGTCGTCGCTGAAGCCGAGCTCTCCGGTGTGTTGTCGCAAGGTCAAGTCGCTGTGCTGCGCCGACGCTGCCCCTCCACGCTGCGGCCAATCCTCGACGAGCAACAACACGAGATGGTCGCCAACCTGTCCGTGCGCACCATCACCGAGACCGAGCTGTTCTGCCACCTGTGGCAACTACGCGCCGAAGCCGAAGTTGCCGAGACCGCACCGCCGGCCGAACCCGACCGGGCGTTGATCATGGACCGTGCCGACGACGGTGCCTTCGTCGGCAGGTTCGTGCTCGACGAAGCCGGCGGCATCCAACTGGAACAAGCATTGACCACCGCCGACACCTGGGAAGGCGCCGACGACACCCGTACCCGTCCCCAACGCATGGCCGACGCATTGCACGACATCGCCGCGTTCTTCAACCTCAACCACGACCGCAACGAAACACCGCGCCGCCGCCCACACCTCGACCTGTCGATGGACCTGTCCACGTTGAACGGCTACATGGAAGCCGTCACCGGCGCCGGCCGACTCCTCCACCACTGCACCACCGAAACCCTGTTGTGCGACTGCATCCTGCACAAGGTCATCCGCGACGGCGAAACCCTGCCCACCAGCTACGGCCGCGCCACCTACACCGTGCCTGCCAACCTGTTTCGCCACATGGCCGCCCGCGACGGCGGCTGCCGCTACCCCGGCTGCGAACGCCCCGTCACCTACACCGAAGGCCACCACATCCACTACTGGGAAAACGGCGGCCCTACCGATCTCGACAATCTGATGTTGTTCTGCAACCGCCACCACCACCTCGTCCACCGCCAGGACATCCAGGTGAAGCTGCTGCCGAACGCCGATGCCCACTTCACCTGGCCCGACGGCAGCGAACGCACCACCCACCCCCGCGGCGCACCGCCCCGACGATCCGGGCCCTAACGGGCGCTCCCCTCTCCTGATGAGTGCAGCGACCTGCACATAGTCACCACCCTTGCACTGCAGGTGAGGGGTAGCCTGGCCCGCATGGCAGGGGAGCTGATTTACGCATTTCGCATCATGCGCCTCCCACTGCTCGACGCGGGCGGCGCGCCCATCGGGCGCCTCGACGACATCGTGCTGATTCCTGGAGCTCGCGGAGGCACACCGCGCGTGCTCGGCTTCGCCGCCACCAGCCAGCGTCGGCGGATTTTCGTCAACGCCGGCCGCATCGCCACCCTCGACGGTGATGGTGCTCGGCTGCGCAGTTGGGATATCGACCTCAACCCGTTCAAGCCGCGCCCCGGCGAGATCTTGATCGGCCGCGACCTGATCGACAAGAAGGTCGGCGACGAGACCGTCAGCGATATCGCCCTGCGCCCCGCCACCGATGGCAAGCAGAACTGGTGGGAGCCGGCCAAAGTGCGCCTCACCCAGCGCAGCGCGTTGCGTCGTCGCCCCAGCTACCGACTGCTCGACGTCGACGACCTGCCCGGCCTGTTCCACTCGGTCGACGGCACCGAGATGGCGGCCGAGGCCGCCCGCCTGCGCGATATGCACCCCAGCGACGTGGCCGGTGTGGTGCGTGCCCTGCCACTGACGCAGCGCAAACTCCTCGCCGAGGCGATGGACGACGAACGCCTGGCCGACCTGCTGGAAGAGTTGCCCGAGGCCGAACAGTTGCGCATCATCGAGGGCCTCGACATCGACCGCATGGTGTCGGTGCTCGAGGAGATGGAGTACGACGACCTCGCCGACCTGTTGGCCGAGATGCCCGGCGAGCAGCGCACCCGAGTGCTCGACGCGATGGATGAGGAGGACGCCGACGTCATGCGGCGCCTGCTCTCCTACGAAGAGGGCACCGCCGGCGCGTTGATGACTCCCGACATCATCATCCTCGGCGCCAACGCCACTGTCGCCGAAGCGCTCGCGCAGATCCGCGACCCCGAGTGGCTGGTCAGCATCGCCGCCCAGGTGTTCGTGGTGCAGCCGCCATTCAAGTCGCCCACCGGTCAGTACCTCGGCGTCGTGCACTTCCAACGTCTGCTGCGCGAGCCGCCGGCCATGGAACTCGGCCGCTGCGTGGAGCAAGAGCCCACCATCACGCCCGACATCCTCGAGCGGGAAGTGGCCGAGCGGTTGGCCAGTTACAACCTGTTGTCGCTCGGCGTGTGCGACGAAGCCGGCCGGTTGCTCGGGGCGATCACGGTCGACGACGTGCTCGACCGCACGCTGCCCACCGGTTGGCGTCAGCGCAGGCGGGTGAACACCGGGACGGTGTCGCGATGAAGCGGCTCGATCTTTCCACCCCGCGGCAGCGGCGCCGACTCGGCGTCCACTACGACCCCGACGCCTTCGGCCAGTTCAGCGAGAGCATCGCTCGCTACTTGGGCACCGCCCGCTTCCTGGTGTGGCAGAGCTTCGTCATCGCCGTGTGGGTGTCGTGGAACTACGTGATGCCAGCGGCCATCCAGTTCGACCCCAACAAACGTGGTCTGGTGCTGCTCACCTTGGTGCTCAGCCTCCAGGCCAGTTACGCCGCACCGCTGATCCTGCTCGCGCAGAACCGTCAGGAAGAGCGCGACCGCACCACCACCGACAACGATCGGCGCACCGCCGAGCGCACCCAGGCCGACACCGAGTTCCTCGCTCGCGAGATCGCGAGCGTGCGGTTGTCGCTCGCCGACGTGCCCACCAGCAGTGAGTTGCAGGACCACCTCGACCGCTTGTCCGAGGCGATCGAGCGGATGACCGAGCGCCTCGACAAGATGGAAGCTGCGCGCCAGAAACAACAGTGAGTCGCAGCCGCGTCAGCGGTCGACGTGCTGTACGAGCGCGAGCGTCGCGGCGGCGAACTCCCGCGCAGACGTCCATGACGCGAGGTGATCGTCGGCCAACTCGATCACGTACGCATCCAGGGCCGTGGCGAGCGCGCGCTGTTTACGCGGCCGCACCAAGCGATCGCGGGTGGTGATCAGGCTGGCCGCAGGCTTGCCCAACGTCGGAGCAAAGACGCGAGCGTCGTAACGGCCGAGCGACTGACCGGCTTGCACGATGTGGAACGAATCGTTGCGGCGCACCTCTGCCGAGATCCACGGCACGTACTTGGTCAGGTCGTCGCCGCGCCCCAGCAAGCGGCGGATCCCCCACCGCATCGCGCGCGGATACGCGCGGGTGCGCAGGATGAAGCCCATCAGGTGCACGGTCTTCCATTGCCAACGCTCGTACCAGGTGGCGCGCCATTCGAGAGCCGTGGCCTGCACCACCATGCCGTGCACAAGGTCGGGGTGGCGGTGAGCCAGCAGACAACTGATCGGACCGCCCATCGAGTAACCGACGGTGATCACCGACTGGAGACCCAACGCACGCACCAGCAGTGCGGCATCATCCGCCGCGTCGGCGAGTTCGAAGTGGTCGGGCGTGCGCAGGCCGCGGCCGTGGCCACGATGGTCGATAGCCACGAACGAGTAGTGCTCGGCCAATGTCTCGTAGGCGGTGAAGAACTGCAGATCAGCGCTCGCCGTCCAACCGTGCAACAACAGCACGGTGGGCACCGTCGGATCGGGGTGCACATGGTGGCGATAGAAAACCTCGCCGCGACCCTCCAGCACCATCGTGTGACCGGGTGGGAGCCACGGCATCTGCAGCGGGGTACCCGCGGCGACGCTCATCGCGTCAAGTTACCAGCTGGTAGGTCGGGCGACGCCGGTGAACTCCTGCACATGCACACCCAAGCGAGTGGCGTGGTGCAACAGGTCGAGCGAGTCGAGGGCACGACACCCGGGTGTAAAGACGCCAGCGGGCAGACCGTGCTGCACCACTTGCAGCGCAGTCGCGGCGCACACCGCTGCAGCCAGATCAGCGGTCGGTCCGGCTACACCGGCAATGACCGTCACCCGCTCACCACGTTCGTTCGCGCCGCGTGCCTCCACCCGCACGGACCCGAGGTCGCCCGTCGGGTGCGGTGGCGTGAGCATCGGTAGGCGCGCAGTCAAACGGTCGCGGCGAGTCGCCGAAACCCTGGCCGAGATGCGCCCAGCCTGCGGGAACGAACGGTGCAGCAACAGAGGATCGCCCAGTGCCGCCCGGTAGCAATCGTGGGCGCCGATCGGCTCGGGGAACCACACCAGATCGCGGCCGCTACCGCCGGGCGGCTCGATCCATTCGCCGTCGTGCCACCCGAGCGCCGTATCGCCGAGCGCATCGTGGTGCTGGCGGGCACAGGCGGGGCCGGCGGTGCCATGGAAGGCCACGTGCAACTCGTCGAGTGTGTGCACCTGCTCGGCCAGTGAGGCGGCCAGCAATCCCGACAGGCCAGGACTCATCCCTGCGCCCACCACCAGTGCAGCATCGTGCCGTTCAGCGATTACCTGCATGTCCAGCATCGCTCGCAGGTCGTCGAGGTCGTCGCTGAGCGACACGACCGCAGTGCCGTCGCTCAGGAACCGTTCAGCCAACAGGCGGTGCGGGGTGGGGTGGCACAGCACCACCACATCGCACTCGCAGAGATCCGCAGCGTCATCGACCCGCACGAGGCTGCTGCGAACGCCGACCGATGGGGCCGGGTCGTACACCGCAACACGCCGGCCCTGGGCCACCAGATGTGCTGCCACTCGGCTGCCGGTGACGCCATGCCCCACCAGCCCGATGATCGGCGCATTCATCGCGGCGGCACGTCGACTTCGCGCCAGCCACCCGCCTGCGGAGGCACGCCACCCTTGCCGCGCATGCGCAGGGTGGCGAAAATTGCACCTGCCATGCTGAGAGCAACGATCGCTCGGCGCAACATCTTCATGGGCGGAGCGTACCAAGCCCCATGAACGGGCCGATGGCCGAGCGCCCGTACAGTGCCCGCATGGAACTCCGCATCGTGCGCCACACCGACCAGTTCGACGCTGCATGTCACTTCTACGGCTCGGTGCTGGGCTGGCCGATCACCCGCCAGTGGCCGGCAGACGGCGGCCAAGGTCGGGGCTGCATCTTCGGCTACGGCGATGTCGGCCGGATGGAGCTCATCGAGCACTCACACAGCGAACCGGTCAGCGGACTGTTCCTGTCGATCGAGGTCGACGATGTCGCCAGCCTCGCTGCTCGCCTGGCCGCAGCAGGGGTAGTGCTGCACCGTGAACTCGCCGACCAACCATGGGGCCACCGCAACCTCAGCGTGCTCGACCCGGCGGGGGTGGAGGTCGTGTTCTTCCAGTGGATCGGCGCGGCGCACTAACTGGATGTCAGTGCGCGGCGAGCGCCTCGTCCAGTCGCGGCAGTTCGATGAACGGCAACATGCGGTGACCGCAGTCGTCGAAAAGTGGTCGCAGCGACACGACTGGCCGTCGGGGAGATATCCAGCGGAATCGCCGCAGCGATCGGCGAAAACGAGCACAGCCACCCGCAGAGGGTGGCTGCAATCGTGGGAGACCCTTACAAACAAAGGGTCCGGTGGGGCTACACAGAATCGAACTGTGGACCTCATCCTTATCAGGGATGCGCTCTAACCGACTGAGCTATAGCCCCGCTAGCGGTAGGAAAGGCTAGCGGAAGCGGCAGAAAACCCTCAACTCGGTTGCGTGCGGTCCGACCGACGGTCGGGAATCCGCAGGGCGCGGCGCCAACCTGCACCCCGATCATCAGTGGCCACCACCTCTTCCTCCAGCACGCTCACCCTGATACCGCCGACCAGATCAGTGATCAGGTTGAACAGCGTGGCCATCAGTACGGCCAGACCGGTCAGCCCGACGACTGCGAACAGGCCGGCTACCCAGGCGTTGTGGAAGATCTCGCCGCCGTGCAGCGTGAACTGCTTCCAACCGAAACTCTCGAAGAAGCGTTGCACGTTGTCGACCGTGCCGGTGTTCTGCGCCACCTGCCACAACAACACACCCGACGTGAGCACCACGACGTAGAGGAACAGGTTGAACACCAGGGCCACCTTGCACACCGACCAGGCATCGACATGGCGCACGACACGGGTGACGCGACGGACCCGCGGATGTGCTCGAGCGACGTTGCTGCTCGCCGGTGGTCGGGGTGCGCGCACCGGACGCCGCGTCAGGTCGGTGGTGGCATCGGGCAACTCGCCAAGTGGGATCGCAAGAGTGGCCGAGGGCTCAAACATGTCCTCGGACCGGGCGGCGCCAGGGGGCGGTGGCGGGACCACTCGCGGCCGCACCGGCGGCGGCGTCGGCGGGAAGTCGGACTCGCCCGGGACGATCACCGGCACCGGCACACGAGCCATCGCGGTGGAGCGGTCGATGGAGCCAGAGGATGAACCCAGCTCCGTCGCCGGGTCGTCACGGATCGTCAGTGGCTGCGAACCCGTGGCGTCACGTTCAGCGGGTGCCGGCGCCGTCCGACGGGGGCGCCCGGCAGTACCGTCGGCCGGTGCCGCCGGAGCGCGTGTGGCTCGCGGACGCGGGGTGGCCGGGGTAGCGATGGTCTCACCACGGCTGGCCGCGACCAGGGGGTCGATGACTGGCCGGGGGGCTCGCTGCGGTGGGCGACGGGCGGTGCCAGCGTTGGCCGCACGTGGTGGAGCCTGTTTACGCGGATCGGCCGGCTGACCGGCGCGAGACCGCTGACCCGAGGCAGGCGGACGTGGTGTTGGCCGCTCGTCGGAAGGGGGCACGCCGTCGTCCACGCAGTGAGTGTAGGCAACCCCTGTTGCACTATGGGGCGCGCGCCGCTCGGGCCACCGCCACCGAGCCGTCCAGCTCAACCGTCACCTCCACCGTGCCGCCGCCGCTGTCGATCACCACAAAGCTGCGCAGGCGCGCACCGTTCAACTCGGAGATTCGCTCAGCTGCATCACGACCGTGTGTCGCCCCGGCGAGGGCAGCTGCGTCGGCCGCAGCCTGAGCACGTTCGTGACGCACCACGGTGGCGCCAAGTTGCGCCACGCCCACCGCGCACAGCACGGCCAACACCACTACCGCCAACAACAACGCTGTGGCCTGGCCACGGTCGCCGACGTCGCCACGATCGCCACGGTCGTCAACTGGACGCGCACATCGAACCATCACTGCACCCCCTGAGGAAGCACTTTTGAGTTCGGCGGTGGAGACCGCAATCTGGCGCCCGTGGGCGCGATTCAGAAAGGGATCTAGTCCTCGTCGTCGCTGGCCAGGATTGGTGCGACCGATGCGACCGTTTGACCCTCATCGAGGCTCATCACGCGCACACCGGTGGCATCGCGTCCCTGCGAGCTGATCTCGCGAACACCCATGCGGATCATCACGCCACCGCTGGACACGGCGACGATGTCGTCGTCGAGGCCGACCATGAACGCCGCCACCACGAAACCCTTGCGGCCCGTGAGACGGATTCCGATGACACCCTGCCCACCGCGGCCCTGAACGTTGAACTTGTCGAGTTGGGTGCGCTTGCCGTACCCGCCATCGGTGATCATCAGGATTGCCGCGTCGTCGCGGCCGGGGTCGACCGACACGAGCTCGTCGCCCGGCTTCAACTTGATACCGCGCACGCCGGAGGCGGCACGGCCCATCGGCCGCACTTCACTCTCGTTGAAACGAATCGTGATGCCCTTGCGAGTGACGATGAAGATGTCGTCGGATCCGGTGGTCTCGATCACCTTCACCAGTTCGTCGCCTTCGCGCAGGTTGATCGCGATGAGGCCGTCGCGGCGACCGTTGTCGTACTCGTTGAACGCGGTCTTCTTCACCACACCCAACCGTGTGGCGAAGAATAGGTTGCGCTCACCGGCGAAGTCGCGGGTGTCGATGATCGCCTGGATCTGTTCACCGGCCTGCAACGGCAGCAGGTTGACAATCGGCATCCCCTTCGCCGTGCGCTCACGCTCGGGCAGGTCGAGCGCACGCAGGCGGTAGACCTTGCCGCGGTTGCTGAAGAACAGCAAGAACGCGTGCGCCGTGGTGAAGATCACGTGGCGCACGATGTCGTCACTCTTCAGCTTGGCGCCGCTGACGCCGCGGCCACCGCGGCCTTGGGTCTTGAACGATGCGGCCGGCACGGCCTTGATGTACTGCGCCTCGGTCATCACGATGACCAGTTCCTTGTCATCGACGAGGTCTTCGATGCTCATGTCGCCGGAGTCGAAGGTGATCGGGCACACGCGCGGTGTGGCGAACTCTTCGCGAATCGCGAGCATCTCGGACTTGATCACGCCACGGAGTTTCTCGGGCGAGTCGAGGATGCTCTGCAACTCGATGATCCGCGCCTGGACGTCGCCCAGTTCGGTCTCGAGGTCGATGCGGCTGAGGCGGGTGAGTTGCGACAGACGCATCTCGAGGATGTCGGTGGCCTGGATCTCGCTGAACTCGTACGGCACCGTCATCAGGCCGGCCTTCGCCGCCGCGGGATCGTCGCTGGAACGGATCAGGGCGATGATCGCGTCGATGACGTTGAGCGCCTTGATCCGACCCTCGAGCACGTGCTCGCGGCGCTTGGCCTTGGCGAGGCGGAACTCGGTTCGACGGGTGATGACGTCGACCTGGTGGCGGACATAGCCCTCGAGCGCCTGCGCGAGGTTCAGTGTGCGCGGCACACCGTCCACCAGGGCCACCATGTTCACCGGGAAGCTGGTCTGCAACGAGGTGAGCTTGAACAGGTTGTTCATCACCACGTTGGCATTGGCATCACGCTTCAGTGTGATGATCAGGCTGGTCTTGGCCGCCGCCGAGGCGTCGTTCACGTCGGCGATACCGTCGAGATCGCCGCCATCGACGAGTTCCTGGATGCGGCTGGCGATTGAGTTACAGCTGGTCTGGTACGGCAGCTCGGTGACGCGGATGTGCATCGTGCCGCGCTTCCCTTCCTCGATCTCCGCCTTGGCGCGCATCTTGATGCTGCCGCGACCCGTGCGGTAGGCATCCATGATTCCAGCGCGGCCCAAGATGGTGCCGCCGGTGGGGAAGTCGGGACCCTTCACGAACTGCATCAGGTCGTCGGGAGTGGACTCGGGGTGGTCGATCAGGTGGATCGCCGCGTCGATGACCTCGCCGAGGTTGTGCGGCGGAATGCTGGTGGCCATACCGACGGCGATGCCCTGGCTGCCGTTGACCAACAGGTTCGGGAAGCGGGCCGGCAGCACCGACGGTTCTTCGGTGGTGTTGTCGTAGTTGGCCTGCATGTCGACGGTCTCTTCGTCGATATCGGCCAGCATCTGCATCGCCAACGGGTGCAGACGGCACTCCGTGTAGCGCTCGGCGGCAGCACCGAAGTCGGGGCTGCCGTAGTTGCCGTGGAAGTCGATGAGTGGGTGACGCAGGCTGAACGGCTGGGCCATGCGCACCAGTGCGTCGTAGATCGCCGAGTTGCCGTGCGGGTGGTACTTGGCCATCGTGTCGCCGGTGACGCGGGCTGATTTCACATGCGGACGGTTGGGCCGGAAGCCCTGCTGATCCATGTCCCAGATGATGCGGCGGTGCACCGGCTTGAGGCCGTCGCGCACATCGGGCAAGGCGCGCGACATGATGACCGACATTGCGTAGTCGAGGAAGCTGCGCTCCATCTCGTCCTGCAACTGGATCGGCTCGATCAGATCGTGGCCGTTCTCGTCGCCGGTGGGGCCGGTGGGCGGGGTGTCAGGTGTGTCGCTCATCTCAGAAGTCCAGGTTTCGTACGTCGCGTGCGTTGGTGGTGATGAACTGCTTGCGCAGATCGACGTCGTCGCCCATCAGCACACTGGTGATCTCGTCGGCGATCGCGGCCTCCTCGACCGTGATCTGCAACAGGGTGCGAGTGGTGACGTCCATGGTGGTGGGCTTCAACTCCTGCCAGTCCATTTCGCCGAGACCCTTCAACCGGTTGAAGTCGTTCTTGTGGTTGGGGTGCGACTCGAGGAAGCGGTTCTTCGCGTGCTCATCCTTCAGGTAGATCTTCTCCTTGCCGACCAGCGTGGAGAACAACGGCGGTTGTGCGATGTACACATACCCCCGCTCGACGAGTGCCCGCATCTGGCGGAAGAAGAACGTGAGCAACAGCGTGCGGATGTGGCTGCCGTCGACATCGGCATCGCACAGGATGATGACCTTGTGGTAGCGAGCCTTCCCGCCATCGAACTCCTCGCCCACGCCGCCGCCGATGGCGGTGATGAGTGCCTGGATCTCGGTGTTCTTCAGCATCTTGTCGAGACGGGCACGCTCGACGTTGAGGATCTTGCCGCGGATAGGGAGCAACGCCTGTGTGCGCGGATCGCGAGCGTTGAGCGCCGAGCCACCGGCCGAGTCGCCCTCGACGATGAACAACTCTGATTCCTCAGGGTTGCCGCTGCTGCAGTCCTTCAACTTGTCGGGCATGCCGGCGCCGGCGAGTGCGGTCTTGCGGCGGATGGCGTTGCGGGCGTTCTTCGCGGCCAGACGGGCTTGCGCGGCGGAGAGTGCCTTTTTCACCAACTTGTTGGCCTCGGTGGGGTTCTCTTCCAGCCACTCGGCAAGGCGTTCGTTGGTGGCCTTCTGCACGAAACTGCGCATCGGCACGTTGCCCAGCTTGGCCTTGGTCTGACCCTCGAACTGCGGTTCGCGCAACTTCACCGAGACGATGGCGGTGATGCCTTCGCGGATGTCTTCGCCGAGCAGGTTGTCTTCTTTTTCCTTCAGCAGGTTCTTCGACCGGGCGTACTTGTTGACCACGCTGGTGAGCGCCGTCTTGAAACCCTCCACGTGCATACCACCCTCAATGGTGGAGATGCCGTTGGCGTAGCCGTGGATGCCCTCGTAGTAGCCGGTGTTCCACTGGATTGCGATGTCGAGCGTCTGGCCGCCCTCGGTGTCTTCGTCCTCGAAGTGCGCGACCTTCAAGAACAAGGCTTCCTTCGACGCGTTGAGGTGCTTGACGAAGTCGACGATGCCGCCCTTGTACTGGAACGTGACATCTTGTTCCTTGCCCTCGCGCTCGTCGCGAAAGACGATCTCGAGGCCCTTGTTGAGAAACGCCATCGTCTGCAAACGCTCGAGCACGGTGCGCGACACGAACTCGGTGCCCTCGGCGATGAACACCGTGGGATCCGGCCAGAACGTGACCGTGGTGCCGCTTTGGCGACCGCGCGCCGGGGTGGCGCCGATCTCTTGGATCTTGCCCTGCGGCTTGCCGCCCTGGGCGTACTCCTGCTGGTAGCGCTTGCCCAGCTTGTCGATCTCGATGAGCAGACGCTCGGACAGCGCGTTGACCACGCTGACGCCCACGCCGTGGAGGCCACCGGAGACCTTGTAGCCCTCGCCGCCGAACTTGCCGCCGGCATGCAACACGGTGAGCACGACCTCGGCTGCACTCTTACCCTTGTGCGGACCGGAGGGGTACGGATCGACCGGGATGCCACGGCCGTTGTCGTCGACGCGGCAGCCGCCGCCCTCCAACAACGTGACCCCGATGCGGGTGCAGAAACCCGCCATCGCCTCGTCGACCGAGTTGTCGACGACCTCCCAGATCAGGTGGTGGAGACCCGCCAGACCCGTGGAGCCGATGTACATACCAGGCCGTTTTCTGACCGGGTCGAGACCCTCCAGCACCTGAATATCTTTGGCACCGTAATCGGCACTCGGTTGTTTGGTGTCAGACGACACGCGCACCTCGATCGTTTCGGGGGAAAACAGGAGTTGACCTGGGAATATACGGGGCGACACGTGGGCTGGACCCGTGCTGGCTCAAGGCCCGGCAGCCGTCGTCGCAAGTACCCCACAGCCTACCCGAGGGGTGTCACAAAGAGGTGGAGGGGCCAGGGACGGAGCGAGGGTGGGCGATGGGCTAGAACTGCCGGAATGAAGGTCGCTGTCTACGCCATCGCACTGAACGAGGAGACCTTCGTCGAGCGCTTCATGGCCACCGCCCGCGAAGCCGATCTGGTACTCGTCGCCGACACTGGCAGCACCGACGGAACTGTCGCCGCCCTCGAGCGCGCCGGGGCCGTCGTCCACCACATCACCATCTCGCCATGGCGCTTCGACGATGCCCGCAATGCCTCGCTCGCGCTCATCCCGGCCGACGTCGACGTGTGCATCACAGTCGACCTCGACGAGGTGCTGTCCCCCGGTTGGCGAGCCCTGCTGGAGGCCGAATGGGGCGAGGCCACACGCGGCCGCTACTCGTACGCCTGGAGCCACCACGCCGATGGAACGCCGGCAGTGTCGTTCCTTGCCGACAGGATCCATTCCCGCCGTGGGTACCGCTGGCGCAACCCGTGCCACGAGACGCTGTACCCGGATCGCATCGATGAGCAGTACTGCGAACTCAGCCTGGAACTGCACCACTGGCCCGACGACAGCAAGCCCCGCAGCCAGTACCTGCCGTTGTTACGCGTCGCTGCCGAGGAGCAACCGCACGACAGTCGCGCCGCGCACTACCTGGGTCGCGAGTTGATGTTCTACGGCCATTGGGCCGAGGCGATCACCGAACTGCGGCGTCACCTCGACTTGCCGACCAGCGTGTGGGTACCGGAACGCGCAGCATCGATGCGCTTCGTCGGCCGTTGTCACCGGCGCCTCGGCCTCGACGACGACGCACTCACGTGGTTCCGCGCGGCGACAGAGACCTCGCCGGACACGCGCGAGCCGTGGATCGAGTTGGCGCAGATCTGCCACGATCAGCAGCGCTGGCACGAGTGCTACGACGCTGCGCACCAAGCGTTGGGCATCACCGAACGGCCGAACATCTACATCAACGACCCGCTCGCCTGGGGTGAACGCGGACACGACCTCGCCAGTGTCGCCGCCTGGCGACTGGGTCTGCTCGACGAGGCATTGCACCACGCACTCATCGCCCATGCGATGGCACCGGACGACGAACGCATCGCCGAGAACATCGCGTTCTATCGTTCGGCCGCAGAATCCGTCGACGAGCCGGAACAGCGTGACTAGTGTTGTCTTCGTTCGGGCACGGGAGCCCGAACGAACGGAGCGGGATATGCAACATCGTCGTCACCTCGTGGCGATGGGAGCGACCGGTTTGGTCACTCTCATCGCACCACATGCGGCAGCCCACGCCGGCGCACAGCGCCCGGCGGTCACCGACACCACCACGTGCAGCACGCCATGGGCTGCCGATGGCCCGGGCGGACCGCAGGGCGATATCGGACCCAAGGGTCCCCCCGGCGAACAGGGCAACCCAGGCAACCCAGGTCCGACCGGCCCCACCGGCCCCACCGGACCCTCCGGACCACTCGGTGGCCCGAGCCGCGCCGCCCATCGCTCCGCACCGGCGACCATGTCCAATGTGCCGGCGTGTGCCGACCTTCCGGGTGTCTGCGTCGACGATCAGACCGGCCCGCAGGGACCCAAGGGTGAGACCGGGCCCACCGGACCGGTCGGCGACACCGGCAGCCCGGGTCCCACCGGTCCCACCGGCGCTCCCGGACCCACCGGACCGACCGGACCGGCCTTCGGTCCGTCCCGAGCGGCGCACCGCGTCGAGGCGGTCAGTTGCGCAGGTCTCGCCGAACAATGCGTCACGGTCAACACCGGCCCCGTCGGCCCGCAGGGTGACGTCGGCCCCACGGGCCCGGTCGGCGACACCGGACCCACCGGGAACGCTGGACCCAGCGGACCGGTCGGAGCCACCGGACCCACCGGCCCGTTCCCCATCGCCGGTGCGTCGCGCGCAGCCCATCGTCCCGCCCGTCCCAGCGAGACCACGGTCGAGGTGTCCACGAAGTGTGTCGAGGAAGCCTCGTTGGCATTGCTGCCCACGGCCGGCAACGACAGCGAACCGTTGCTCTACACCGCCGGCCTCGCGGTCGCTGTCGGTACCGCAGCCACCTGGACCAGTCGCCTTCGTCGCCGCCGGGCACACTGACCGCTCAGCGGCCGACGCGCACTTCCAACTTGTCGACGGTGGCTCCGGCCACCTCCAGCAGGCGCTGCTTCACCGTTCCCTCGAGGAACTTCAGTTGCGTCGCCCAGGCCGGGTCGTCGACCTTGACCACCAAGGTCGTGCCGTCGAGCTTCACGGGTTGCACGTGCGCAGCGACTGCCGCGCCGACCGCTTCCTCCCAGCGGCCGAACACGCCGCCCATCGCTGCCGACGACGCGCCACGAGACGCGACTTCGGGGCGCAAGGAGCGCACCACCTCGTGCAAGCTGTCACCCAGCCGGATCGGTTCGTCACGTGCCACGACCATCACTCTCGCACCGAATCAGGTGGAAACGACTGCACCGTCTGCGATGCGCACGATGGCATCGGGGTGGGCTGCGTCCGGGAGCACGCCGGCAGTGGTGAGCACCACCTGACCAGGGGGCAGGTGGTGCAGCAACGCCGCGGAGCGGCGCGGGTCGAGTTCGCTGAGCACATCGTCGAGCACCAACACCGGGGGGCTTCCGGCCTTGTCGGCCACCATCCGATGCGCGGCCAGGCGGAGGGCCAGTGCGAACGTGCGCTGTTCACCCTGTGACGCATGGGTGCGCGCCGGCAGGCCGCCGATGAACAACTCGACATCGTCACGATGTGGCCCGATGGTGCTCACACCGCGGCGCACATCGTCGCGTCGCGACTCGGCGAGCGCATGCACCAGGCCGCGTTGGCGCCACGGTGGTTCGTAGCGCAACTCGACGACGCTGGGTCGGTCAGCGAGTTGCTCGTAGGCCTCGGCCACCATCGGCGTCAACCGGGCGATCAACACGGCTCGCGCGTGACCGAACTGATCGCCGACCTCGGCCAACTTCGCGTCCCAGATGTCGAGGGTCACCTCGGTGTCGTCACTGAGGCGACCATTGGCCTGCTTGAGCAGCACGTTGCGCTGCTTCACAATCCGGTCGAGTTCCAACCGCAGCGCGTCGTACTTCAACGCCAACGACACCAAGGTGTCGTCCATGAACCGGCGCCGTTCGTTGGGGCCACCCTTCACCAACGCCAGGTCATCCGGCGAGAACACGGTGACACGCATGACGCCAAGCAGTTCCCGCGAGCGCCCGAGCTTCTGCTTGTTGACCTGCACGCGGTTGCGCCCGTGGCGGCTGAGCTCCAGTTCCACCAGTACTTCGCGCCCGTCCGGATGCAGCACGGTGGCGCGCACCACTGCGGTCTCCGCGCCGACGCGAATGAGTGCTTCAGTGGGTGCGCCGCGAAAGCTGTCCAGCGATGCCAGGTAGGCCAGCGCCTCGGCCAGGTTGGTCTTACCTTGCCCGTTGAGCCCGACGATGGCCGTGATCCCGTGGTGGAAGTCGAACGATGCCGCGTGGTAGTTGCGGAAGTCGACGAGCTCCAGCCGAGTGACGATCATGCGTTACGGAACGCGGACCGGCATCAGCAAGTACAGGTAGTCGGTGTTGGCGCTGCCGCGCAGCACGGCAGGCTTCAATGCGTCGATCGTGGACAGGGTGACCGAGTCGCCCTGACAGGCCTCGACACCGGCCGCGAAGTAGTCCGGGTTGAACGCCACGGTGAGTTCAGTGCCCTCGAACAGTGCATCGAGTTCTTCCACTGCGTTGCCGACGTCCTGAGTGATGGTCTTGAGCGTCAGCGTGTCGCCGCCCATCTGCAGCTTCACCGGGGTGGCGTCCTTGGCCAGGATCTTCACACGCCTGATGGCCTCCAACAGGGGCTCACGCTCGACGGTGAGCGTGTTCGGGTGGCTCGCCGGAATCAACTGACGGTAGTTCGGAAACTCACCCTCGATCAGGCGAGTGGTGAGCCGGGTGGCCCCCACCTCGAACGTGGCGTCACGATCGCCGAGACGCATCGTCACCTCGTCACCGTTGCCGACCAAGCGCTGCAGTTCATTGAGTGCGCGCCCAGGAATCAGCACCTTCTGGTCGGCCGAGAGCACCTGCTGACCTGCCAGGTCGCGGACCGCTAGACGATACGAGTCGGTGGCCACCATCCGCAGGCCATCGCCCTCGGCGGCCATCATCACGCCGGTGAGGATCGGGCGGGCCTCATCCGTGCTGGCAGCGCGCACCACTTGGCGCAGGGCGTCGCCGAACTGGGCAGCGGGCAAGGTGACTGAGCTGCTGACGGACGAGGCGAGCTTGGGATAGTCGTCGAAACTCAGCGGGCGGACCGTGAAGTGTGAACGCCCGTTGCTGATACTGACATCGTCGCCTTCGAACACAACATCGACCGCACCCGTACCGAGGGAACGCACGATGTCAGCCGCCAGACGGGCCGGCACCACGACTCCGCCGTCGACTTCGCCACCCACTTCCAGTGACAACTGGATCGTGAGATCGAGATCGGTACCGGTGACGGACAGGGTGCTGCCGCGCAACTCGAGGCGCAAACCAGACAGGACCGGCAGGGCCCCGGATCGGCCAGTAGCAGCACGACCGGCAGTGGCGAGGGCCTCGGCCAGCGCTTCACGTTCACAACGGAACTTCACAGCGTTCCCTTTCGCGTCATGGGGGTGTCTAAAAAGCTATTAATGGTAATAAGGGCTGTGGATTGTGTACAACCCTGTATCGCGCCAGCGTAGGTGGCCGATAGGTGTGCACACCGGTTTCCCCACGCGCGCACAGGTGAAAAACCACCGGCGTGTAGTTCGGGGGACAACTTCGCGTTGTCCCCCGTTGGGGAGGTGGTCATCCACAGGGCGCCCACAGGGCTCGCGCGCATGATTCAGGCCTTCTTCAGCCGTTGGGTGAGGTCGGTGACCTGATCGTAGACGTCCTTACGTTCCTTCATCAGCCGCTGGATCTTGTCGACGGCGTGGATGACGGTGGTGTGGTCGCGGCCGCCGAACAATCGGGCGATCGCCGGATACGACAGGTCGGTGAGCTCGCGGAACACGTACATCGCTACCTGGCGGGCGGTGACGAGTGGACGCTGCCGGCTCTTGCCACGCAGTGAATCGACGCTGTACCCGAGGATCACCGCGATCTCGTTCAACAACTCGTCGTCGGTGCGCGGCTTGACATAGGTGTCCGAGAGCAGGTCGCCGAGCAGTTGTTCGGCCAGATGGGTGCTGATCGGGACCTGGTTGAGGCTCGCGTAGGCCGTGACACGGATGAGCGCACCCTCGAGGGCACGGATGTTGGTGGTGATGCGCGAGGCGATCAGTTCCAGCGTGTCGGCCGGGACCGGGCTGTGGTCGCGTTCGGCCTTGTTGCGCAAGATGGCCAAACGGGTTTCCAGGTCGGGCGGTTGGATGTCGGTGATCAGACCCCACTTGAACCGGCCGCGCAGCCGTTCCTCAAGCGTGGGGATGGCATCGGGCATACGGTCGCTGGAGATGATGATCTGCTTGTTCGCGCCATGCAGTGAGTTGAAGGTGTGGAAGAACTCCTCCTGGAGCCCTTCCTTGCCCTCCATGAACTGGATGTCGTCGATGAGCAGGACGTCGATGTCTCGGTACCGCCGTTTGAAGTTGGCGGTGGTGTTCGTACGGATGGCGTCGACGTACTCGTTGAGGAACGTCTCGGTGCTGACGTAGCGAACGACGTCGTGCTGGTAGTGGTGGTGCACGTAGTGGCCGATGGCGTGCAACAGGTGGGTCTTGCCGAGACCGGCCGAACCGTAGATGAACAGCGGGTTGTAGCTGCGGCCAGGTGTCTCGGCCACACGGAGTGCGGCGGCCAGTGCGAACTGGTTGGATGCACCTTTGACGAAGGTCTCGAATGTGTACCGCGGGTTCATTCCGCTGGGGTCGGAGCTACTGGAGCTGGACGAGCGACCCTCACCGATCGTGTTCCCGGCACTGTCGGCCAGGGCGCCACTCTGGCTGGGACGGCTCGTCGAGTCGGGTGACCATTCGGCGCTGGGTTCGTTGTCCGCGATCTGTACTTCGACGACGAAGTTGAGGCTGGCGGCACCGATTTCCTCGAGTGCATCCCTTACGAGTGGGAGGTAGCGAGAAAGAATGCGATCTCGGGCGTGGGCGTTCGGTGCACTCACCCGCACCATCGACGCGTCGCTGTCGAGGGCAATGACATCCTGGAACGTGGAGAACCACACGGCCTCGGACACCTGCGCGCGGAGGAGTTGCGCCACGGCTGTCCACAACTGTTCGTGGTCGCTCACCTGCATCTCCTTCCCTTCCTCAACGATATGTCCACATGTTTGTCCACATGATGTGGACAAGTACGCAGATCGAACGGCGAACGCTAGCAGGTGCTGACACCGACCTGGACCGAGGACCGACAGGAGTCAGGTCATGTCGCGTAAATGACATGAGTCGGGCCGTGCGGTTGCCTCTGGACGCTTACCACCGTAGCCTTGGCGACTGGCCCACGACCAGCCGGTGTTTTGCGGCGCGCCGTGGCAGTGATGTCGATCTGCGAGCAGCCATCTTGTATGGCTCGAGGAGGGCTGCGTGAAGCGCACATTCCAACCGAACAACCGTCGTCGTGCGAAGAAGCACGGCTTCCGCAACCGCATGAGCACCCGCGCCGGGCGAGCCGTTCTGAAGGCTCGTCGCGACAAGGGTCGCCACCGTCTGTCGGCTTGATCTGGCGTATCCGAGAGCGCAGCGCGTTCGCTGGTCTCTCTCACGAGGGGCGGCGCGCTCGGGCCGGAGTGCTGTGGTGCACGTTCATTCTCGACCCTCCTGGCACCGTCACACCGCCGCGTGTGGCGTTCGCTCTGGGTCGCGCGCTCGGACCCGCCGTCGTACGCAACCGTGTGCGACGCCGGCTCCGGGACATGCTGCGGCAGGAATCATCCGTGTCCGGTCTGCCCTCGGGCATGTACCTGTTCGGAGCGACTCCGGCCGCCGCCGGACGGTCGTTCATCGAACTCCAGTTCGATCTCGACCAGTTGTTGACACGCGTTCGCGGATAACGCGCCTGGTCATTGCCTATCAACGGGCGATGGAGGGCCGTCCCTCACCGTGTCGGTTCACCCCCACGTGTAGTAGCTATGCCGTTGAGGCGCTGGAGGTGCACGGCACCGGCCGCGGCCTGTGGCTCACCGTGCGGCGCTTGCTGCGTTGCCGGCCGTTTGGGCCGTCGGGTTTCGACCCAGTACCGCTTCCCCAGTCTCACCTCGACCGCACGTCTCGGTCTTCTCTCCGTAAGGGACTTGTCTCATGATCGCACTCGACCTGTTCGAGTACCCCGCCAAACTGATGGCCTGGTTCTACAGCTTCACCCACAACTACATCATCGCCATCTCGATGATCGCCCTCGTGGTGATGTTGGTGACCGCACCCCTGGTGTTGAAGAGCACCAAGGGCATGCTGGAGATGCAGAAGCTGCAGCCGGAGATGAAGCGGCTGCAGAACCAGCACCGCGGCGATCGCCAGAAGCTCAACGAAGAGATGATGAAGCTCTACCAAGAGCACAAGGTCAACCCGTTGGCATCCTGCCTGCCGTTGTTGTTGCAGATGCCGGTGTTCATCATCATGTTCCGCGTGCTGCACGGCCTCACCAACAAGGTGACCTGTGTTGCTGGGAACACCCTGGAGGCCTGTAACGGCGCCAGCGGGATCCGCCTGGTCGGTGGCGAGAAGGTCTTCAACCCGAAGTACCTCGATCACGGCTCCAAGCTGTACACCGACGTGCTCGGAAAGAAGGAGATGCTCTCCTTCGGTCTCGATCTGGCCAGCCGCCCCTACCAGGTCATCTCCGAGTCGTTCGGTAAGGGCATTATCTACGCACTGCTGGTGGTGGCCCTCGGCGTGCTGTACTTCGTGCAGCAACGAATGATCGCCTCGCGTGCGGCAGTGTCACCCTCGGTGTCGCCTGCTCAGCAGAAGCTGATGCAGTACCTGCCCGTGGTGTTCGCGGTCTTCCTGGTGTTCTACCTCACCGCGCTGGTGGTGTACTACATGGCTCAGGCCGTGTTCCGCATTGGGTTGAACTACTACATCACCCACCGCTTCTACAAGGGTGACGAGTCCTTGGGCCGTCAGGCACAGCGTGCCGGTGACAGCGCCCGTGAGATGGCCAAGAAGGACGGGAGTGGCGGCGGCATGTTCGCCAATGCCAAGCGCGAGTTGGCCAATGCCAAGGGTGAAGCAAAGAAGGGCGCTCCCGCCGCCCCGGTGGCGAGTAAGCGCGTCACCGCTCCCAAGAACAAACCGACGCCCACCACCGGTAAGGCATCGGGTCGCCCCGCTCCTACCGGCAAGGCGTCCCGTATCGACGGTCGTCCGTCGAAGAAGAAGTGAGCAGGACCATCACGATGGAATGGGTCGAAACCACAGGAAAAACGATCGCCGAAGCCAAAGAGCGGGCGCTCGATCAGTTGGGTGTGCACGAGGAGGACGCCGAGTTCGAGCTGCTCGATGAGCCCAAGCAGGGTTTGTTCGGTCGCGTACGTGGCGAAGCCCGTGTGCGGGCGCGAGTTCGCCCCACTCAGGCACGTCAGAAGGTTGATCGGCGCGATCGCCGGCGAGAGAAGGGCGATCGAGCCGACAAGCCCGAGACAACGCCCAAGGCCGACAAGGTGGAGCGCACCGAGAAGGCAGCTCGTCCGGCGGCCGCAACGGGTCAGCGAGCAACAGGCGATCGTCAACGTGCCCCCAAACAGGCCCGTCCCGACTCCCCCGCCCCCAAGAAGAACCCCAATCCGTCTGCGGACGGCCAATCCAAGGAGCAACTGGTGGACGCACGACAGGTCGGCGAGGAAGCACAGCGATTCATGAATGCCCTGGTCAGCGCGTTCGGCCTGACCGGCACCAGTGAACTTGTAGAGGACGGCGACGATCTCGAGGTGCGAGTGCACGGTGCCGAACTTGGGCTGCTGGTGGGCCCCCGTGGCACGACACTGCAAGCCGTCCAGGACCTCGCTCGGGTCGCATCGCAGCGCCGTTTGGGTGACCATGACACTCGCCTGCGGGTCGATGTTGGCGGTTACCGCGAACGCCGCCGTGCGGCACTGGGCAAGTTCGCCGCGCAGATGGCCGATGAAGTCAAGGCCTCGGGTGTTGCCCGAGTGCTCGAGCCGATGTCCTCGGCCGACCGCAAGATCAT
>CAIXHI010000065.1 GCA_903919215.1 uncultured Acidimicrobiaceae bacterium | reverse complement strand
TACCTGATGGCCGGCAAAGACCTCCTCGGACAGGCCGCCACCGGCACCGGCAAGACGGCCGCTTTCGCCCTCCCGGCGCTGCAGCTGATCAATGGCCGTGCGGCGTCCAAGCCGGTCGCCCTCGTGCTGGTGCCCACCCGCGAACTGGCCATGCAGGTCAGCGAAGCGTTCTTCCGCTACGGCAACACCCTCGGCGCCAAGTGTGTACCGGTGTACGGCGGCCAGCCGATCTTCCGCCAACTGCAGGCACTCGACCGCGGTGTGCACATCGTCGTCGGCACCCCGGGTCGCGTCATCGACCACATCGGCCGCGGTTCGCTGAACCTCGACGGGATCAAGATGGTCGTGCTCGACGAGGCCGACGAGATGCTCGACATGGGCTTCGCCGACGACATCGAGAGCATCCTCGAGGGCATCCCCCAGCCGCACCAGACCGTGCTGTTCTCGGCCACGATGCCGCCGCGCATCAACAGCATCGCCAAGCGCTACCAGACCGACCCGGTCAAGATCAACGTCGTCCGTGGCGACACCAAGGCCAGCGCCGGCAAGGTTCGCCAGTGCGCCTACATCGTGCAGCGCAACCACAAGCCCGCCGCCCTCGGCCGCATCCTCGACATCGAGTCGCCCGGTGGCGCGCTGGTGTTCTGCCGCACTCGCACCGAGGTGGATCAGCTCACCGAGACGATGAACGCCCGCGGTTACCGCGCCGAGGCACTGCACGGCGGCATGGATCAGGCCCAGCGCGACCGCGTGATGAGCCGCCTGCGTGACGGCACCGCCGAACTGCTGGTGGCCACCGACGTGGCTGCCCGCGGCCTCGACGTGGACACGCTCACCCACGTGGTGAACTACGACGTCCCGTCGGCCCCGGAGAGCTACGTGCACCGCATCGGCCGTGTCGGCCGCGCCGGTCGCGAGGGTGTCGCCATCACGCTCGCCGAGCCGCGCGAACAGCGTCTGCTGGCCAACATCGAGCGCCTCACCAAGCAACCGATCCTGATCGTGAAGGTGCCTTCGATCGCCGATCTGCGCGCTGCGCAACTCGAGCAGACCGTCGCCTCCATCCGCGAGTCGCTCGCCGCCGAGGATCTCGAGGCCTACTACCCCGTGCTCAACGCGCTGCAGGGTGAAGCCAACGAGAAGCGCATCGCGCTCGCCGCGATCCGCTTGTTCCACGAACTCGCCGGCAACGTCGTCGACGAGGCCGAGATCCCCGACATGACGCACCGCATGGAGCGTTCACGTTCCGAGGGTGACAAGTTCGACAAGGGCGCCAAGGGCAAGTTCGACCGTGGCGACCGTGGCGACAGCGGCCCGCGCGACCCGCGTGCCAAGGGCGGCACCACCGGCTTTGTGTACGTCTCGCTCGGCCGTGGCATGGGTATCCGCCCCGGCGATCTCGTCGGCGCGATCGCCAACGAGACCGACCTCGTCGGCCGCGAGATCGGGCCGATCAAGATCACCGAGAAGTTCTCCGTGGTCGGTGTGCCCGACAAGGCCGTCGACAAGGTCATCGCCGCGCTGAAGAGCACGACCATCAAGGGCCAGAAGCCCACCGTTCGTCGCTACACCGACTGACCCTGAGGGTCAGCAGCGGATCAGCAGCGGATCAACTGCGGGCGAGTTCCGGACGGCCGCTGGCGGTGAGCGTCAGCGTGCCTTCCACAAACAACGCGAGACCTTCGATGTCGACGGTCTGTTCATGCCAACGCTCGTGCACCTCGAACAACGGCGCACCTGCGGCCACCATGTCGAGCGCAACTGCAACGCCAAGGTGCTCGTGAGCGAACACTCGCGCCTTGGTGAGATCGGTGAACTTCGCTGGTGTCTCACCCGCATGCACCACAAACTCGCCCGGCGCGGGTGACGAGACGACACACTCTCGGCTGATCCGCACCCTGCCCACCACCGCGCCGACGGCGTTGGCCACGCCAGCGTGTTCCGGCACCAGCGACTCGGCACCGAGCAGCGCCGCAACCCGCGGGTAGTAGGCAGGTGCCGACGCGCCGAGGCCGATCAGCGGCAGACCCAGCGTGACACCCAACCGCACTGCGGTGTCGGTGGCACCGGCACCACGGTTCAACGCCGTCTGCACCACCGTCTGCGCCACCGTCTCACCGGGAAGGCCATCGTGTTCGAACGACGCGGCC
>CAIXHI010000064.1 GCA_903919215.1 uncultured Acidimicrobiaceae bacterium | reverse complement strand
GCACTGCGCCGCACCGACGTCGGTCACCTGACGGTAGGAGCCCGCGCCGACCTGGTGGTGCTGGACGCGCCGTCGTACACGCATCTGGTGTACCGACCGGGTGTGCCGCTGATCGCACTCACCATCGAACGCGGTGCGTGAGCCGCTTCGGTCGTCGGAGTTTGCCGAAGCCGTGCGTACCCCTTCGGTACAGTGACGTCATGACTCCCGCCGCCTCGTCCGCCGTTCCGGCCGACACCACGCCGGCGGCGTGGCGAGCACACATGCGTGCATTGGCAGCAATGACTCCCGCCCAGCGGCTTGCGTTGTGGGAAGAGTTGAACGACGAACTCGAGGAGATGGAGGTTCGCGCCATCCGGCGCCAACATCCCGAGTTCACCGAGCACGAACTGCAGGTCGAGATCGTCCGGCGTCGGCACGGCGAGGCGCTGACCCAGGCTTGGTTGACCAACGCGCTGTGGGTCACTCGATGAGTCTGGCCGTCGCCCTTCGGCATGTCGTCTCATTCAACGTGCTGCATCCGGTCACCGGGGCAAGGTCGATGTGTTCGTCTGCTCGGCGAACGATCTCACGCACGCTCACGCCAGCGCGGTGAAGATCGGCGAGCTCGATGCGCTCGTCCTCGGACAGGAACCGAGGGCTGATCCCGCGCACCTCGAGTCGGTCGAGCGCCGGGACGCACCCCACCACCCGACCGGCGCGGTAGGTCCGGTAGCCCTTCGCCCAGTTCCTTCCCGCGGTACGTGACACGCCGACCTCACGTGCAGCGGCATCAATGCTCAACCCGCGTTCTCGGAGTTCCATGAACCTGTGGCGTTTGGCCGGCCGCGGGCGACGCCCCGGCCCCTTCTTGGCACGACGAGACGATGACAACATGACCTCCAGGATCGCAGAAGTGTTGCGACCATCCCTGAAAACCACCCCGGCAGAAATGCTCAGAATTCAACCTCATTGACAGATGCCGCTTTGGCGAACTACATATCCTTGACAAGAGATACCGGATGGTCGAAGGTTTGTCGCCATTCACCGGTCGGGGGATATTGATGAACAGAGACGGAGTCCGCATCGCGTTGCTGCTGACAACGATGCTCGCAGCATGTGGAGCTCATTCCGATAGCGCCCCCGGAGGTGTTCGACCCCGGACCGATGTAAGCGAATCCATTGCAGCCAGCACAAATGAAATCACGGCCATCGACAGCATCGCCTTTTCCGGGCCTAACACCCTCAATGAGGCCGGCGATGGGTTGGAGGTCATCGCCGGCTGCGGGTGTCTCGCTTCGGTCACCGCGATGATCACTTGGTCGACGGGCGAGACGACCGAACTCGCGTTCACGGGCGATGCAACCCGCATGGTCGCCGACATGAGGCCGGTAGAGCACGCCACCTTCGGCAGGTACCACCTCGAGATCGGATTCGATGACCGCTCAACCGGCCGCGTACCAACCGTCGGCGAGTCGTTCTTCTCGGTGGGTAGCACGGCCGCAACGATCTACACCGTCCCTGCGGCGACCGCCGACAACCCGCTCTCCAAGGCAACGGTCACCCGCCTCGCAGACGTGCCCGTCACCACTCGCGGCGAAGGCGAGCAGCGATCATCGAACAGCACCCCCGAGATCAGTTACATCCTCAGCAGCTTGCCGATCGGGCCAGACGCGGTGGCCGTCACCCCGAACGCCTACTGGATCCTCAACCAGGGTGACAACAACGTGGTTCGGATCGGCAAGGACGGCTCACGATCTGTCGTCCGGTTCCCTGATGACGCAGGGCTGATCGTCGCGAGAGCATTGACCGTCGCCGACGACGAAGCCACCGTGTTCATCGGGTTCAGCCACGACACGTTGGCGTTCAGTGTCAGTAGTGACCTGCAGGCCAGCGAATTGTGGCGCAAGAGCACGCCATACTTGCGCCAGGGCGGTCTGGACATCGTTGACGGCTACCTCATCGCCCGCATGGGCGGTCCGACACCGACAGTGCTCGCCACCGACACCGGTGAGGAAGCACCAGCAGACGCACCCGACCTGGTGTTCGGAACCGTCGATGTCCGCGGCGGAACCGCCAAGGTCTCGCTGTTCGCCGGCGGCCGTCTGGCGCGCCAGTTCACACTGACGACCGACCAAACCTTCTACGCCGGCCTGGTGAAGTGGTACGACAGAGATTCGGGGACAGTGTGGGTGCAACTGTGGGGTCCCGCCATCGCGTCCGAGAGCGGTGACGCTGACGCGGGGAGCGCCTCGCTCCTCGTCGGAGTCGACGACAGCGGCGGTATCACCCAACGGCTGCTCGTCGTGCACGTCCCGGGCGACAACGCCGAGTTCACCGTCCGAGATGGACGCCTGTACTACCTCGACGGCAGCCTTCACGACCGCCAACTCGCCATCCTCAGCACCTGCCTCGCAAAGGATTGCAAGTGAAGCCCCGTGCGGCCGCTCTAGCCCTGTCCGCAAGCCTCTTCCCCGGTACCGTCGGAGCGGTGTCCCAGTCCGAACGGCCCGCGTCGCCCATCCCGCAGAGCTGGGAGCTGTGCACCTCCACGTACCACGCTCCGGTGTCAGACCCAGGCAGCTGGGCCGCCTACACGAACGCTTACGGCGTCATTGGAGAGCGGTACGGCGGACTGGGCACTGGGACGTCCTGCTGGTTGGACGACAACGTTGCCACAACGAGCGAAGGAGCGGATTGCTCAGGATTTGT
>CAIXHI010000063.1 GCA_903919215.1 uncultured Acidimicrobiaceae bacterium | reverse complement strand
TTGTCGGCCAACGGCAGCGGGTCGAGCACTCGGTACAGCTTCCACTTGGAATCCGCCCATACCTGACGAAGGTACGACGGCCGAGCATTGATGATCGCTACTTCGTCGATCGACTTGTCATGCACTCCCACCAGCGGCACGGCCACGTACTGCACGGCGTGCTGCTGCAACCAGAGATGGAAGTTCGCGTCGGTGAGCTGTTTGTCGTAGAACTCGGGGTTGAGTTCGCGATCGATCTGCGTCTCCCAGCCACGGGCGATGTTGATCTCGATGGCCAGTACGTCGGCCTGCAGATACGTGTCGGTGGGCACCACTTCCACTCGTTGTTCGCCGGGTAGCGCGTTGATGTACGACGCGAGCGACTCGTAATACGCAGCGGAGGCCGTGGGTGTGGAGCGCTGGATGCTCATCGACACGTAGGCCCAGCCCCAGATGAGGCTGAAGGCGGCGAACGCGGGCAGCAGCGTGCGTCGGTGACGACGGATGACGACCGCTCCAGCCGGCCCAGACGCCAGCCATCCGAGGCGCACCACGTTGCCCCCGAGTGGCGACTTCACCACGAACGCGGCGATGGCCACCAATGCATAGACACCAACGGTCCAACGGACCACTTTGATGTCGCGTCCGCACCAACCGATGACTGCCAAGGCCACGCACAGCAGGAAGAAGCTGCCGCCGGTGAACGGGTACCAACCACCTTCGGGGAACAGCACGATGAGCATGCCGATCGGGATCACGGCCGCGGCGGCGACGAAGAACGTGTGGCGTCGCGAGCCAGAGTCGGCGAGCCACAATGCAGACAGCACGACAGCCAGCGACAGCGCACCGACAGGCGACGACAGGCCGCAGAGCGCAGCGAGCAGCACGGCGAGGCGGCGGTGGTCGCGTTGGCGTGCGAGGAGACACGCCACGCCGAACGCGACCGCAGGTGTGAACGTGAGGCGACCGGCCCACAGGTTCACGCCACAGCCACACGCGAAGAGGATCACCGTGATGACCGGGTCGGGCAGTTCGGGGTGAGCGGCCGCCCAGCCTTCCGCCAGCAGGATGAAACACCAGGTGCCGAGCAGCACGGAGGCAACGGCAACTGGAACCACGCCGAAGACGGCGCTGATCATCGGCGAGACGACGCCATATCCGGGCAACGGGTGACCGCCGAACCACAGGTTGTTCCAGACGAACGCACCCTGGTTGAACAGGCGGGCACGGAAGTCGCCGCTCGCGTAGTCGATCGATGGCGGGCGGTAGACGAGATAGACCAGGCAGATCAACCCGGCGGTGGCCATGCCGGCGATGCGCGCCCGGCGGATGGGCGCGGCGCGCGGCCGACGGACGGGCGCGTCAAAGCCGCCGACATCAAGGTCGGATACGCCGAACTCGGAGGCTCTGGTGGCGGTCATGTGTTGACCTGCGCGCGTTGCACCATTCAAAAGTAGTCCCTGTCGCACCTCTTCACTGCGCAGCGGGCATTTCCGGGGTGGCGTGTCCGCGACCAAGCCGTCGCTGTAGCGATGATCGACCGCATCGTCCACCACGCAGTTTTCGATCGTCACCGACACCGCCCAAGCGGTTCAGCTGAACCGCCCACATCGGC
>CAIXHI010000062.1 GCA_903919215.1 uncultured Acidimicrobiaceae bacterium | reverse complement strand
GTACGAGTGGTGCGGCGGCGCGCCGTAGACCTGTGCCGCCACGTACTTGGAGAAGCGGGCAACTTCAGCGCTGGCGCGATGGCCGTAGAGCGTGGGGTCGTCGCCACCCTTGGGGTCGACGTTGTCGCCAATGTGCCCCTGGTTCGACTGCACGAGATACCCGCCCAGGCGGAAGCTGAGGCCCATGCCACCGATCATCTCCCCGAGTGGTGTCGAGAAGAACTTCTCGTCACCGCCGTGAGCACCCGACAGCGGGTTGAACATCCGGCCTTGCCACTGCTCCTTCGACGGGAAGGCGAACTGGAACCGAGTGTCGGTACCGGAGAACCCACCATGCACGTGACGGTGCAGCGTCGGCTCGCTGCGCTCCTCGTCCTCGTCGATGTACGGCGTTCCGAAGAACGCGTCCGTCACGCGGTAGCCATTGACCTCGATCATGATGCCCCCAAGCTCATGGTGCTGCGGGTCCGACACACAGCCCGCGAGTGCCAGAACGTACCCGCGCGAACCCTTCCGGTCAACACTGTTCAAGCAATCGACGTCGCCAGGTCAACTTAGTTCAACAATCTGCGCTCACGGCTTGACACCGGTGTCAGACACTGGCACGATCAGGCAGTTCAACAATGTCCGACGATGCGGGGGGAACTGCATCGCGGATCACACCAAGGGGGAACAGTGGGAACATATTCACGGGCCAAATTTGTCGCGCTCGCGACCGTCGTGGCTCTTGCCGCCGTCGCCTGTAGCGATGACACGACGTCGACAACGACAACCGCACCAGCGGCGGCAGAGACAACCGTCCCGAGCGCAGGCGGCGACACCACCATCGCTACCACTGCCCCCGCCCCCGTGGACGGTCTGCCCACGACCAAGGGCGACCAGAAGGTCAAGGTCATGGTGCTCACCGATGTGACCCAGGGCCAGATCGCCTACTCGGCACCCGAGACCTACCAGGCCGTCCAGTTGGCGTTCAAGAACTTCCCGAACGCCACGATCGACGTCTGCGACGCCAAGGGCGACCAGAACGAGTACCTCAACTGCCAGCAGAAGGCCGTCGACGGCAAGTACAACGCAGTAGTCGTCGGCTGGAGCGGCGGCGGCGGGGCCGGTGAGGACGCCCTCTACGAGGCTGGCATCCCGGTGCTCGGCGGTCAAGGCAACACCACCGACCCGCTGTCGTACTCGTTCGCGTCCGGCACGGGGAACTACGTCGGCCTCGGGGCCGGCTCGGTGCTGGCCGGTGCGACCAAGATCGGCGTGCTCTACCTGGAAGGCACCGACCAGTTGGTCGACGCGATCCAGAAGGGTGTGGAGTTCGAGAAGGGCACGGTCGTGTCCCGCGCTTCCGTGCCGAACAACGCTCCTGACCTGGCCCCTGCCGTCGCCAAGCTGTTGGGTGACGGCGCCGAACTGATCATCCTCAGCGTGTCGCCGCCGATGGTCATCCAGGCGATGACCGCGATCAAGGCGTCGGGCGAGAACCCGAAGGTCTCGGCCGTGGCTGCCATCCTGCCGCAGCAGCTGCTGGACTACATGAAGGGCGACGCCGACGGAATCTATGCCATCAGCTCGACGCTGAACAATGTCGAAGACTCGAAGGGTATGGCCGAGCTGTTGGCCGGCGTTGAGGCCATCAAGTCTGGAACTGTCCTCACCGTGCAAACGGTACTCGGGTTCGAGGCGGGCTACGTGCTGGCCACGGCGGTCGCCAGCATCACGGGTGACGTCACCGCCGACAGCCTGAAGACGGCACTCGACGCCATCGACGGCCTCGACATGGGTGGCCTCACCGGCCCGGCGAGCACCAAGTCGTTGCCGATGAAGGGCCTCGAGCGCTTCATGAACCCGTACGCGATCGTGTACCAGG
>CAIXHI010000061.1 GCA_903919215.1 uncultured Acidimicrobiaceae bacterium | reverse complement strand
TGTTGGCGATGATGCCGGTGGCGTTGGTGGGAATGGTGCAGTTGCCATTGGAGCCCCAGACGTTGAAGGTGACGCTCTCGCCGGTGCCGATGGGCGTGTTGCGCGTGCCGACGTTGTCGGGTGCGATACGTGTGTCGGCCAGGCGGCAGGGGGTGATCGTCACCACGGCCGACGGTGTGGCGGGTGCGCCAGCGTCGGCGCCGAAGCGGTAGGCGACTACCGAGGTGAGCACCGCAGCAGCGGTGAGCGCAGCAGCGATGCGGAGGCGTCGGGAACGGGTGGTGGGCATGCTGGTCCGATCGTTGGTGCGCGAACCGGAAGCCACTCACACGGCTAAGAGCGGATTTACGCTTTCAGATGGGCGACCACATCAGCCAGAGCGATGTCGGCCTTCTCGCCGGTGCGGCGATCCTTCACCTCGACCACGCCGTCGGCCAGACCTCGGCCGACCACCACGATGGTGGGCACGCCCACCAACTCCGCGTCGTTGAACTTCACGCCGGGGGAGACCCCAACGCGGTCGTCGAACAGCACGCGCAGGCCGGCGGCTTCGCACTCGGCTGCCAGCAGTTCGGCGGCGGGGAGTTGCGGGTCGGTGGCCTTGCCGGTGGCGACGATGTGCACATCGGCCGGCGCAATCTCGCGCGGCCAGATGAGACCCTTGGCGTCGTTGTTCATTTCGGCCAGAGCACCGAGCGCTCGTGAGACGCCGATGCCATAGGAGCCCATCGTGACCACGCGGGTCTTGCCGTGCTCGTCGAGCACCGTCAGACCCAGCGCCTCGGCGTACTTGCGGCCGAGTTGGAAGATGTGGCCCATCTCGATACCGCGGGCCATCTCCAGCGCAGCGCCACAGTTGGGGCACTCGTCGCCATCGTGCACTTCGGCCGCTTCGATGGTGCCGTCAGGTGTGAAGTCGCGGCCCATCGCCAGGTTGTACACGTGGCGTCCGGACTGATCGGCGCCGGTGATCCACAGCGTGCCGTCGACGATGCGCGGGTCGACGAGGTACTGCACACCCGCCGGGCGATCGAGGCCGAGCGCGCCCGGCCCGATGTAGCCCTTGGCCAAGGTGGGCTGCAGGGCGAAGTCGGCCTCGGTGAACGGTTCGATCTCGGCGGGCGAGACTTGCGCCTCGAGACGCTTCATATCGACGTCGCGGTCGCCGGGCACGCCGATGGCGAGCGCAGTGGTGGTGCCGTCCGGGTGCTTCAGCTTCACGACCAGGTTCTTCAGCGTGTCGGCTGCCGTCCAGTCGCGGTCGGGGCGACGCAGGTCGGCGCGAGCGTTGAACAGATCGACCAGCGTCGCAATGGTGGGAGTGTCGGGGGTGTCGGCCACCACCGCGGCGGGCAGACCCTCGAACGGCACGGGCGTGGGTGCGGCAACCCGCACAGCCTCGGTGTTCGCGGCATAGTCGCAGGTGGTGCAACGCACGTAGGTGTCCTCGCCGACGGCCATCGGCGCCAGGAACTCCTCACTTGCCGAACCGCCCATCGCGCCGCTCATCGCCGAGACGATGACGATTGGGAGGCCGAGCCGGTCGAACGTGCGCTGATAGGCGACGCGATGCTTCTGATAGCTGGCCTCGAGGCCGGCATCGTCGATATCGAAGCTGTACGAGTCCTTCATCACGAACTCGCGGCCGCGCAGCAGGCCGGCTCGCGGCCGAGCCTCGTCGCGGTACTTGGTCTGGATTTGGTAGAGCACGACCGGGAGGTCTTTGTAGCTGCTGTACAGGTCTTTGACGAGCAGCGTGAACATCTCCTCGTGCGTGGGCGCCAACAAGAAATCCGCGCCCTTGCGGTCTTTCAGGCGGAACAGGTTGTCGCCGTAGTCGGCCCAGCGGCCGGTGGCCTCGTACGGTTCGCGAGGCAGCAGCGCCGGAAAGTGCACCTCTTGGAAGCCCTCGCGGTCCATCTCTTCGCGGACGATCCGCTCGATGTTGCGGTAGACGATCCAGCCCAGCGGCAGCCAGGTGAACCCTCCTGGGGCGGCACGGCGGATATACCCCGCGCGCAGCAGAAGCCGGTGACCGGCCACTTCAGCGTCAGCGGGGTCCTCTCGGAGCGTACGGAGGAACAACGTCGACATTCGGAGCACGGGCCGAAGAATACCGGCTGGGAGATATACTCGGCAGGTCCTTTGAAGTTCCCTGAACTGGAGGCGTGGGCTCTCACGGCCCACGCCTTCTTTACTGCTAGGGGCCAGACGCGAGAAAGGAGGTCGACAGATGAGCGAGCAAAACCTTGAGAAAATCCGCAAGATCGTGCAGCCAATCGTTGCCGACCTCAAGCTCGACCTCTACGACCTCGAGTTCCGCGGTGGCACTCTGCGGATCACGATCGATACCCCGGTCGGCAGCGAAGCAGGCGTGTCGCTCGAGGACATCACGCTGGTGACTCGCCTCGTCGGACGTGATTTCGACCACCTCGACCCCGTCGCCGGGCACTACACGTTGGAAGTCACCAGCCCCGGTCTCGAGCGCACGATGCGCACACCGGCGCACTTCCAGCGTGAGGTTGGCAAGACCGTGTCCGTGCGGCTGAGCAACGCCGTGAACGCCGATCGGCGTTTCCAAGGTGTGCTCACCTCCGCCGGCGACCGTAGTTGCACCGTGCTGCTCGACACACCTGCCAAAGATGGCACCCTCGAGCGCACAGTCGACTACGACCAGATTGATCGGGCCCGCACGATTTTCGTGTGGGGTCCGACCCCCAAGCAACCCACGAAAGCCGTCAAGAAGGAGGACGCGAGATGAGCAACCTCGACATGTCGGAAGCCATCAAGATGCTGGCCAACGAGAAGAACATCTCGGTCGACACTCTGCTCCACGTGCTCGTCGACGCACTGGCCACGGCCTACAAGCGTCGCCCCGGTGCCGCTCAAGAGGTCGTCGTGGAAGTGAACCCCGATACGTTCGAGTTCACATTCCTGGCCTACGACCTCGATGACGACGGAGCCTGGATCAACGAGCGCGACGACACCCCGCGTAAGGAAGAGATGGGCCGCATCGCTGCCCAGACCTTCCGTCAGGTGATGAGCCAGCGCATCCGTGAGGCCGAGCGCGATCGCAAGTTCGAGGAATACGCGAACCGCGAGGGCGACATCGTCACTGGCATCATCCAGCAGGCAGACGACCGCTACACGTTGCTCGACCTCGGTCGCGTCGAGAGCCTGCTGCCCAAGGCCGAGCAGGTGCCGTTCGAGCGTCCGGTCCCCGGCGACCGCGTCAAGGCGTACATCGTCGAGGTGCGCAAGACCGCCAAGGGTCCGCAGATCGTGGTCAGCCGCACCCACCCGGGTCTCATCAAGCGCCTGTTCGAGCTCGAAGTGCCCGAGATCGCCGACGGCATCGTCGAGATCAAGGCCTGCGCCCGCGAACCAGGGCACCGCACGAAGATCGCCGTGTGGAGCAACGACCACAACGTCGACCCGGTCGGCGCGTGCGTCGGTGCCCGTGGCGGTCGCGTCCGCATGGTCGTCAACGAACTGCGCGGCGAGAAGATCGACATCGTCCCGTTCAGCGAAGACCTGGCCGATTTCGTCGCCAAGGCACTGTCGCCCGCCAAGGTCACTGCCGTGATCATCAGCGACGACGCCACCCAGGCCGATGTGATCGTGCCCGACAACCAGCTCAGCCTGGCCATCGGCAAGGAGGGCCAGAACGCCCGCCTCGCCGCTCGCCTCACTGGCGTGCGTATCGATATCCGCGGCGAGACCGAGCCCATGCAGGGTCTCGACGACGCGGATTACGAAGAGGGCGAGTGGGTCCCGAACGCCGAAACCGGCGCGATGGAATGGCATGCTGCCGACGGCACCGTGCTGACCCAAGAGCAGTGGAACGAGCAAGCGGCCGCGGCCGCCGAGCCCGTACCGCCGTCAGAAGAGAAGTCGGGTGATGACCACGTCTGATACCCGAACCGCTGTACCTGAACGCACCTGCATCGGCTGCCGCCGCCATCGGCCGCAGTCGGAAATGATCAGGTGTGCTCTGAGCGCCCATGTCGCCACCGTCAGCCGCACTGCGGCCGGCAGGGGTGCGTGGTTGTGCTCATACGAGTGCTTCCGCACTGCCGAACGCAAGAAGGCGTTCGAACGTGCATGGAAGGCCTCGATCTCGGCCGCGATCGTGCGCGATCTCGACGAGAAGGTGCGGTTTGCATTCGAAGGCGTGATCATCAACATGGAACAATTCAGTTCGACGAAAGGCTGAAACGGGTTTTGGCAAAGAACATGCGCGTGCACGAGCTCGCAAAAGTGCTCGGAATGACGAATGCGGAGATGATGACTCTCTGTGACGTGATGGGTGTCGGGGTGAAGAGTCACTCCTCCACGCTCATCGAGGCGCAGGCCGATCGTCTCCGTCGTCGCGCGGAACGTGAGGGTCTCACGCGCCCCGAGCAGCCCGAAGAGCTCAAGGCCGTCAAGAAGACCGCCAAGAAGGCCGCCAGCGTCGAGCCGAAGCTTGACGCGCCCGCCGACGAGCAGGTTGACGCCAAGCCGGTGAAGAAGGCCGCCGCCAAGAAGGTTGCCGAGCCCAAGGCCGAAGAGGCTGCCCCTGCGGTCGCTCCTGCGCCCGTGGCTGAGGCGCCAGCACCTGTCGTCGAGGCCGCTGCTCCGGCCCCTGCACCTGCTCCGGCCCCTGCACCTGCTCCGCAGCCGGTCGTCGAGGCTCCTGCCCCGGCCCCCGTCGTCGAGGCTCCTGCTGTCGTTGCACCGGCCCCTGCACCTGCTCCTGTTGCGGTTGCTCCTGCTGCTGCTCCTGCTCCCGTGGTGGAGGCGCCCGTCGTCGAGGCTCCTGCTCCGGCTGCCGTTGTCGAGGCTCCTGCGCCGGTGGCGGAAGCCCCGGTTGCCCGTATCTCCAGCGGTCGCCCCACATCCGGCGAGCCGCCGCGTCCGGCCGGTCCGCCGCCCGTCGCTCGTCCGCCGGCGCCGTCGATTGCCGACGCCCCGCGCTCACCCGCCGGTCCGCCGCCCACCCGTCCGGTAGGTCCGCCCCCCGGTCGGCCGCCGGCACCTCAGGCTGGTCGCCCCACGGCACCGTCTGGCAAGCCGATTCCGCCGCCGCCCGGTGGCGGTCGCCCGATGTCCTCATCGGGCAAGCCGATTCCGCCGCCGCCTGGTGGTCTGCGTCCGGGTGGCCCCGGCGCTCGTCCCGGTGGCCCTGGCGCGCCGCGCACGGGTGGCTACACCGCTCGTCCCGGTGGCCCTGGTGGTCCTGGTGCTCGTCCCGGTGGTCCCGGCGCCCCGCGCACGGGTGGCTTTGCCCCGCGTACCGGTGGTCCTGGTGGCGCTCGTCCCGGTGGCTTCGGCCCGCGTCCCGGTGGTCCCGGCGGCGGTCCCGGTGGTCCCGGTGGTCCCGGTGGCGGCCCCGGTGGCGGTCCCGGTGCTCGTCCCGGTGGTGGCGGCGGTCCGCGCCCCAATGGTCAGCGCCGTGCCCCGCGCAAGAAGAGCCGTGCTCGTCGTCGTCGTGACTTCGACGAGATGCAGCCCAACTACAACAGCAACTACACCGCGACGAATGCACCCGTGCCCGAGGGCACGATCATCGTCGAGCGTGGCGTGTCGGCCCAGGAGTTCGCTCCCAAGCTGAACCGCACGGCTGCCGACGTCATCCGCTTCCTGCTGCAGAACGGTGAGATGGTCACTGCGACCATGACGCTCACCGACGAGCAGATGGAACTGTTCGCGATCGAGGTCGGTGCCGACCTGCTGCTGGTGGAACCCGGTCAGCAAGAAGAACTCGAGTTGCAGGCGCTGTTCGATGACAGCGACGACGACGACGAGACGCTGCAGGTGCCGCGTGCACCGGTCATCACCGTCATGGGTCACGTCGACCACGGTAAGACGACGCTGCTCGACAAGATCCGCAACGCCAACGTGGTCGCCGGCGAAGCCGGTGGCATCACCCAGCACATCGGTGCCTACATGGTCGATATCGATGGTCGCAAGATCACGTTCCTCGACACACCCGGCCACGCGGCCTTCACCAAGATGCGCGCTCGCGGTGCACAGGTCACCGACATCGTGGTGTTGATGGTGGCGGCCGATGACGGTGTCATGCCCCAGACGATCGAGGCGATCAACCACGCGAAGGCGGCAGATGTGCCGATCGTCGTGGCGCTCAACAAGATCGACAAGGAGAACGCCGACGTTCAGCGTGTGCTCTCGCAGCTCTCGGAACACGAACTCGTACCCGAGTCCTGGGGTGGCGACACCATCGTCGTCGAGATGTCGGCGCAGCAGAACCTCGGTGTCGACGATCTGCTCGAGCAGCTGGCTGCCGTCGCCGAGATCGAAGAGCTCACCGCCAATCCCACCGGTCGGGCCAAGGGCGTCGTGCTCGAGGCCAAGCTCGACATCGGTCGTGGCCCGGTGGCCACGATCCTCGTCGACAAGGGTGAGCTGAAGGTCGGCGACCCGATCGTCGCCGGCGCCGCCTGGGGTCGCGTTCGCGCCATGATCAACGACAAGGGCGAGCAAGTGAAGTCGGCTGGCCCCAGCACCCCGGTGCAGGTGCTTGGTCTGCAGAGCGTTCCGAACGCAGGCGACGAGTTCCGCTCGTCGATGACGGAAAAGACAGCTCGTACCGTGGCCGAGGCTCGTGAGCAGCGTTACCGCCTCAAGGCGCAGCGCGGCGATGCCCGTCTGAGCACCGGCGTGAAGCTCGAAGACATCTTCAACCAGATTCAGGCCGGCGAGATCGCCACCCTCAACCTGGTGCTCAAGGCCGATGTGCAGGGTTCGCTCGAAGCGGTCACCGAGGCACTGCGGCGCCTCGAACGCGAAGAGGTCAAGTTGGCCTTCGTGCACCGTGGGGTCGGTGGTATCACCGAGAACGACATCAGCCTCGCCGCCACCACTAACGCCACACTCATCGGCTTCAACGTCCGCCCGGACAAGAAGGCCCGGGGGATGGCCGAGGCCGAAGGCGTCGAGATCCGTACCTACGAGATCATCTACAAACTGCTCGAAGACATCGAGCGGGCGATGGTCGGCATGCTTGCCCCCGAGTTCGAGGAAGTGGTCACCGGCGAAGCCGAGGTCCGCGAGATCTTCCGTGTTCCTCGCCTCGGCGCCATCGCCGGTTGCATGGTGCGCAGTGGAGCCATCACTCGTGGTTCGAAGGTGCGCTTCCTGCGCGACGGCACGATCATCTGGAAGGGCGCCATCACGTCACTCAAGCGCTTCAAGGACGATGCACGTGAGGTCCGCGAGGGCTTCGAATGTGGTATCGGCCTCAGCGACTTCCAGGACCTCAAGCCTGGCGACCTGATCGAGACCTTCGAAGAGCGCGAGATCGCTCGCGTCTGACGCTCGGGTAGCGTCGACACATGGCAGATCTCGAGTTCTTCTTCGACCCTGTCTGCCCGTGGGCGTGGATCACCTCGCGCTGGGTCGTCGAAGTGCAACAACAGCGTCACTACACGGTGCACTGGCGCTTCATCTCGTTGAAGATGATCAACGAGGGTCGCGATCAGGAGTCGTACGACGACGGCTACCGCGCCGTTCACATGGCCGGACTGTACACACACCGCGTCTGCGACGAGGTGCGCATGCAGCACGGCAACGATGCCGTCGGAGCGTTGTACACCGCGATCGGCACGGCCTTCCACCCAGATGGGCGGCGACCGGAAATCACGGACGAGCCGGTGGCGTTCATCGCTGAGATGTTGTCGGTTGCCGGTTTGCCCAACGAACTTGCAGCGCACGCGTTCGACGAGTCGCACGACGCGTACGTGCGTGAGGACACCGAGACCGCACTCGCTCGCACCGGACGCGATGTCGGTACGCCGATCATCACGTTTCACCCCGACACTGACAACGAGGCCAGCTTCTTCGGCCCCGTGATTGCATCCATCCCCCGTGGCGCGGCCGCCACGAAGTTGTGGGACGCAATCGAGAGCATCGCCACCACCAGCGGGATGGCCGAACTGAAGCGCTCCCTGCGCTCCAGGCCCCGCTTCGACTGACAGGACATGACGTGAGCAAGCCCCGCCGCCCCGCTGCACCCAGCCAACACCGCTACCCGCGCGAAGCGCGCCTCAGTACCTCGCTACGGGAAGTCATCGCCGAGGAACTGACGCGTATCGATGACGAGCGACTGTCGCTGGTCACCGTTACTGCGGTCGACGTCGACCCGGAGATGAACCGCGCGATCATCCATTTCGATTCGTTGTTCGGCGAGGACGCCGACGCCGACATCGTGGCCGCCCTGGGCGCGCACCGTGTTCGCCTGCAGAGCGCCGTCGGCAAGCAGATCCGCTCGAAGAAGACGCCGATCTTGTCGTTCAAGCCCGACACCGCAATCCGTTCTGCGCTGCGCATCGAGGAGATTCTCCACGATGAGGGCACGTTGCCGGTGCGTCCCGTAGACCCCGAGCACGATGGCGAATCGTAAGCCGCCCACGACCCACGGCCTCGCCGTGGTCGACAAGCCGTCCGGCGTCACCAGCCACGACGTCGTCGCGATGCTGCGCCGTAAGTTCGGTGAGCGTCAGGTCGGGCATGCAGGCACGCTCGATCCGGATGCCACGGGCGTGCTGCTCGTGGGGGTCGGCAAGGCCACACGCTTGTTGCGGTTCCTCACCGACCTCGGCAAGACGTACACGGCCGAGATTGTGTTCGGCAGCACCACCGATTCGCTCGACTCCACAGGTGTCGTGACGGGTACGTTCGACATGGACGGTCTCGCTGCTGACACCGTGCGCGCGATGGTGGTCCAGCATCTCACCGGGGCGATCCATCAGATCCCGCCGATGGTGAGTGCGGTGAAGATCGACGGTAAGCGGTTGCACGAACTCGCCCGAGAGGGCATTGAGGTTGAGCGCGCGCCGCGGCCCGTCACGGTGTACCACTTCGACATCGAACCCACCGCCGACCCGATGGTGTACCGCGCCGAAGTGCACTGCTCCAAGGGCACCTACATTCGCACGCTGGCCGACGACCTGGGCCGGCTGTGCGGAGGCGGTGCGCACCTGCGCAACCTGCGCCGCACTGCGGTCGGCAGCTTCACCGTGGCCGAATCAGCCGACCCCGACGATGTGCTGTTGCTCCCGCTTCCAGTTGCCGTGCGCGACTACCCACAGGTGACGGTCGATGCCGCTGCCGCAGCGTTGGTCGGGAATGGGCGTGTGCTCGATCGGGTCCGGGCCGGTATGCATGGCGATGGTCCGTGGGCAGTGCTCGGTCCCGACGGCGTTCTGTTGGCGATGTATGAATCGTTCGGTGCTGATGCCGCCAAGCCCGCCGTCGTAGTGGCCTGAACGAGTCGTACGGCTAACGTTTCTTATCGTGCTCATCGTCACCGATCTCTCCACGCAACCCTTCCCGGGGCAGCGTTCGGTCATCAGCATCGGCGCCTACGACGGAGTGCATCTCGGCCATCAGGCCGTCATCGCCGAGGTTCGTCGTCGTGCAGCCGAGACCGGCGCGCGCTCTGTGGTGGTGACCTTTGATCGTCATCCGGCATCGGTCGTGCGGCCAGAGTCGGCACCGCGCCTGCTGACCGATCTCGACCAGAAGTTGGAGTTGCTGGCAGCCACCGGCGTCGATGCCACGGTGGTCGTGAACTTCGATCAGACGCAGTCGCAGGAAGAACCGATGGCGTTCGCACAGCGAGTGCTCGTCGATTGTCTCTGCGCCTCACAGGTCGTGGTGGGCGACGATTTTCACTTCGGGCGCAATCGTGGCGGCAGTGTCGCCACGCTTCGCGAACTCGGTGCCGCCAACGACTTCGAGGTCGAGGGGATGACGCTGGTGCCGCGCACTGACGGCCCCGACGAACCAATCAGCTCCACTGCCATTCGCCGAGCAATGGCCGGTGGGCAGGTCGAGCTGGCAAAGCGGATGTTGGGCCATCCGTTCGAGGCCCGAGGGATTGTGCGCCTGGGCGATCAGCGCGGACGCCTGTTGGGGTTTCCCACCGCCAATGTCGAAGTGGCCACCAGCACGTGCCTCCCGGCCGACGGCGTGTATGCCGGCTGGTACTTCCGACCCGATGGCAGCCGCCACGCGTGCGCGATGAACCTCGGGCGTCGACCCACGTTCTATGAGCACGCCGAGACATCGCTGCTGGAGGCGCACCTCATCGACTTCGCCGGTGATCTGTACGACGAGCCGGCACGTGTGCAGTTCACGAACTTCCTGCGCAGTGAGCGCAAGTTCGACGGCATCGAGGCGTTGAAGGGTCAGTTGAAGAACGACATCGAGCACGCCCGCACCGTCGTGGGCGCCTGACTCAGGCTTTGGGCCAGATCAGCGTGCCCTTGTCGTAGATCCCGGCCAACACGCTGGCGTCGACGAGTGTGTCGATCTCGGGAACCAGCCCGTTGAACAGGCCAATTGCTGCGTAGGCGGTGACCTCGGCAGTGAGCTGATCGATGAGTGGCAGACCCAGAGGAGCATCGGTGGTTGCGCTGCCGGCGACGAGTTTCGACTCGACCTTCCAGCGAGCCATCTCGCCGTCGGCCGAAAGGTGCAGTGTGTTGCCGAGCGAGTTCATGACCTCGACACAGGTGGTGGCAGCCAGCGTGGGATCGGCGAGCGCATCGGCCAGACCGCGCATGGTGGCGCGCATGAAGTCCTGCGCTGCGGTGGGGTGTTCAGTCAGGAACTGCTGATTCGTGTAGAGGATGCCGAAGCTGCCTGGGATACCGGAGTCGGCCGGATCGTAGGCCTTGAACTTGATGCCAGCGGCGGTGAGCTGGTTGGGTTCGTTGCTCTTGTAACCGGGGAAGCCGACGATGTCGGGTACCTCGATATGCACGGTGGGGTCGAACCCGTCGAGCAGCACGGTCTCGTAGTCGGTGCCCTCGATGAGACCCGCCTTGGCGAGCATGGCTTTCACCGATGGGGTGAGTGCGCCCTTGACGCCGATTTTCTTGCCCTTGATGTCGGGGAGCGTGGGCACTGCGCCGTCCTTGGTGATGAGCGTGTCGATCCCGGTGCGACCCTCGACCGCGAGGGCGACGAACCCGGCGTCGTTCGCGCCGGCGAAGTCGACCATCTCGCTGAACGATCCGCCGGACGAGAACTGCACTTCGTTGGCGGCCACCAGTGGGTAGTTGTCCACCGAGAAGCTGGGCTTGTAGACGACGTTGAGGCACAGCGCGTCGTAGTAGCTGGCAGCGCTGGCCATCACCACGTCGACGATCGAGGCCGTGGCCGCGAAGTCGAAGCTGGACAGGTAGGTGATGACGCCAGCGGCCTTGTTCGCTTCGCAGCGCGCTGCTGGGAAGGGCGCGTCGGCAGTGACAGCAGGTATCACCGCTGACGGTGTGGAACCATCGGACGTGGGATCGGGGCTGCCGATGACCTTGTCGTCCCCTCCGCAGGCGGTGAGCAGAGTGAGAACGGAGATGGACAACGCAACGGCATTTCGACGCAACATGCGACGAGGCTAGCGGCGCACCATCGCATCGAACATGGTCAGTACGTTTTCAGTACCCACCCCCACGCGGTGGCCGATTCGGGAGATGAAACCCAGCTGGACTCCGGCGGCCGGGTCGTCGGCAGCGAAGAACTGTTCGTGACCGTCGGCATCGACGGCCACCTCGGTGAGCAGCGGCGCACCGCTGCTGTCCAGGCACGCCCGGGCATAGCCAGCATTGAGGACCTCGATGGAGACGTGCTGCACCCCGGCGCCGTGGTCGGCGAGATAGGCGGCCACAGAGGCGGAGGCTTCAGGGCCGACGAACACGAACGTGACGCCGCCGGCAGCCAGGGCCGCGATGCCGGGGCGCGGGTCGGCAAGCGACACCTCGTGGAAGCCGAAGCGCTGCACCAGCGAGTCGGTGGCGGCGCGGAGATCGTGCACGGCGATGACGATGTGATCGACACGGCTCGCCACCGTGTCCAGCCCCGAGCGTTCACCAGCGGCCGCCAGTTTGTCCGGGGCCGGGTCGGGGCGGTGGCCTGCCACCTCGATGCGGTGGGTCTCGGTGAGGAGCACGCGGAACAGTTGCTCGGCGAAGTCGGCATCGACCCCGGCCTCGATGGCCTGCTGGCGACGAGACGTGACGACATCCCGCACGCGCGCCGGTTGGATGACCGGTGTGTCACTGCCCTGTTTGACAGCAGCAACTTCCCGGCACACAGCGAGACGCTCGGCGACGATCGCGATGAGGGCCGCATCGAGTTGATCGATGCGGGTGCGCAGTCCGGCGAGTTCGGGGCGGGGTGGCTCGGGCGTTGACATCGGGTTCACCGTAGTTGGCGGCGCTGCGAGACGTGCCAACGCATCGCCACCCGCTGCAACAGCGACAGCAGCACCAACGAAATCGTGCCCAGCAGCGCCATCGTGAAGATGGCGGCCCACAGCGCGTCGCCTTGGTTCAACGCGGCGGCGCGCTTGCCGACGAACCCGAGGCCTTGCGCGGCGTAGTTGCCGCCCTCCACCAAGTAGGCGGCGATCAGCGCGAGGCCGACGTTGTAGCGGGCGGTCGTGAACAGCGACGGCATGGCTGAGGGAAGTCGCAGCCGCCACAGCACTTCCCAGCGGTTGGCATCGACGGAGGCCAGCAGTTCGCGTGTGGCCGGGTCGGCGCTGCGCATGCCGTCGACCGTGGCGAACGTGAACGCCGGCATGCATACGAGGGCGACGATGAACAACGCCGGCTTGGTGCCAGAGCCGATCCAGAGCACCACCGAGGCGATGTAGGCGACGAACGGCGTGACCTGCAACAGCGTCAGCACCGGCTGCGCCGCGTGTTCGAAGAATTCGGAGGCGGCCATCGCCGAGCCGAGCAGCAGGGCGACCAGCAGGGCGATGATCGTGCCAATGGCGGCGTGTTGGATGGTGACCCACGCAGCGCTGGCGTAACCACTCGGATGCTGGGCCAGATACCGCACAATGCGCGACGGGGCCCGCAGAACAAACGGCCTGACGTTCCCGGCGCGCACCAGCAGCTCCCATGCGCCGAGGAAGACCAGGATGCCGACAACGGGGGCGAGCAGGCGCTTGTTCATGCGTTCATCCCGCGATGCAGCGCATGGCGCACCTCGGCGCACAGTTCGACGAAACGGGGGTCGTCCTCGACGTCGGCGCTGCGTGGCCGATCCAGGTCGATGGCGATGTCGGCAACGAGGCGGGTCGGCCGCGGACTGCTGACGAGCACCCGGTCGCTGAGTGCGACAGCCTCGGTGATGCTGTGGGTGACGAACAGAACGGTGACGCCCTTGCCCTCCACCAGCCGGTTCAACATCACGCGCATCTCGGCGCGTGTGATCTCGTCGAGTGCTGCGAACGGCTCGTCCATCACGAGCAGGGGAGCGTGGAGCGCCAGCGCGCGCACGAGGGCGACGCGCTGTTGCATGCCACCCGACAGCTCATGCGGGAAGACGTCGAGGAACGCGCCCAGGCCGACTTCGTCGAGCAGCGTCTCGGGGGCGACAGCGTCCACCGGGTTGGTGGAGCGGTTGACGTCCAGCAGTAGTCGAGCGTTCGCACGCACCGTGCGCCAGGGCAGTAGACCGGGGTGCTGGGGCACCATCGCTACCCGTTTGTGGGTGCGGGCCTCGATCGGCGCTGCGCCGTCGACCTCCACTTCACCGCCTGTGGCGGGTTCGAGGCCGGCGATCACGCGCACGAGGGTGGTCTTGCCGCATCCGGACGGGCCGATGATGCTGACGAACTGGCCGGCCTCGATGTCGAGCGACAGTGGGTCGACGACTGCGAGCTCACCGAACTGTTTGGTGAGGTCGCGTAGGACGATCCGACTCATTCCTGCGAGTGTAGAGATGCAACTGCGCCCAGCAGCCGATAGCGTTTCGCCCGTCCATCGGGGCGCAACCTCCGATGTGATGCCAGTGGCTCTCCTGCCACGGCGACCTCCTCATGGAAGGCTGAACAATGGCTGATCAGGACATCATCGCGAAGCACGCGCTGCACGAGGGCGACACTGGTTCACCGGAAGTGCAGATTGCTCTGCTCACCGGTCGCATCAACCACCTCACCGAGCACTTCAAGACCCACAAGAAGGACCACCACAGCCGTCGTGGTCTGCTCAAGTTGGTCGGTCAGCGTCGCCGCATGCTCGACTACGTGAAGAACATCGACATCGAGCGTTACCGCCGCATCGTCGCTGCCAACGGCCTGCGCCGCTAAGCCCTTCGAGCCGCCCGCAACGGCGGCCAGCGCACCACTGAACTCCGCTGTGGGAAGGATCAGTTCCGGTTTCCGGGACGGATCCTTCCCAGAGCTCGTTGTGGGACGGGTTCTTCCCAGAAGCTGCCGCCGCCGTGTGCCCACCCAACACACCTGCCAGCTGCTAGCCTGGCACTTATAAACCAACCGAGCGGATACCTGGATCGGTTGTCAGTCGCGAGTGCCGAGGTTCCCCACCCCGTGGGTTAGCAGCGTCGGCACTGTCGACTGGGAACCGTCCTCCGCTCCACAACACCGTGCGCCGATTCGCGCGCGGTCGAAAGGAGCTCGTCATGGCAGAAGCCATTCGAGTGTCCGGCGCCATCACTGGCACGGACAAAGCCCTGTCGTTCGAGACCGGCAAGCTTGCTCAGCAGAGCATGGGTGCCGTCGTTGCCACCCTGGGCGGCACCACAGTGCTGGCCACGGCCAACGCCGCCAAGGACGTGAAGCCGGGGATGGAGTTCTTCCCCCTCACGATCGACGTGGAAGAGCGGGCCTATGCGGCCGGCAAGATCCCGGGTTCGTTCTTCCGTCGTGAAGGCCGCCCCACCGAGGACGCGATCCTCACCTGCCGGCTCACCGACCGGCCCCTTCGCCCCGCATTTCCTGATGGTTTCCGCAACGAGACCCAGGTCGTGCTCACGATCCTCGGCGCCGACATGGCCAACCCGCACGACGTGCTGTCGATCAATGCCGCCAGCGCCTCGTTGATGATCAGCGGTATCCCCTTCGACGGCCCGATCGGCGCCGTCCGCGTCGCCCACACCCAGGCCGGCGAGTGGATCCCGCACCCCACCTACGAAGAGGGTGCCGAGAGCACCTTCGAGCTCGTCGTCGCCGGCCGTCAGCTGGACAACGGTGACGTCGCGATCATGATGGTTGAGGCCGGCGGTACCGCCAACAGCTTCAAGTACTACGCCGATGGCGCCCCGAAGGTCGACGAGGCCGCCCTGGCCCGTGGCCTCGATGCCAGCAAGCAGTACATCAAGGACAGCATCGCCCTGCAGCGCCAGCTCGTCGCCAGCGTCATCGCCACCAAGGGCCCGATCGTGCCGATGCCCTACAGCGTCACCGCCGATTACAGCCCCGAGGTGTTCGCCGCGGTCGAGGGCATCTGCACCCCGGCCATCAAGGCCGCTGTCGCCATCGCCGGGAAGGCCGAGCGCAACGCCGCCACCGACGCTGCGTCGGCGAACGCGATCGCCCAGCTGTGTGGCGAGGGCGCTGCCTTCGCCGGCAGCGAGAAGGCTGTGAAGGAGGCTGTGCGCAGCCTCACCAAGAAGCTGGTGCGCAAGCGCATCGTCGACGAGGGCCTGCGCATCGACGGTCGCGGTCCCCGCGATCTGCGTCCGCTGTCCAGCGAAGTGGGCACACTGCCCACCGCTCACGGCACCGGCCTGTTCCAGCGTGGCGAGACCCAGGTGATGAACGTCGTCACCATGGCCATGCCGCGCATGAACCAGTTGCTCGACACGCTCGGCCCGGAGACGCACAAGTACTTCCTGTTCCACTACAACATGGCCCCGTGGGCCAACGGTGAGACGGGTCGCGTGGGTTCGCCCAAGCGCCGCGAGATCGGCCACGGTGCGCTCGCCGCCCGTGCGCTGTTGCCGGTGCTGCCGGGTCTCGACGAGTTCAACTACACCCTGCGCCTCGTCGCCGAAGTGCTCGCCTCCAACGGCAGCACCTCGATGGCCTCGGTCTGCTCGGGTTCGCTGGCCCTGATGGACGCCGGCGTGCCGGTGAAGGCTGCCGTGGCCGGTATCGCCATGGGTCTGGTCTTTGCCGAGGGGAAGTACACCACGCTCACCGACATCCTCGGCGCCGAGGATGCCTTCGGCGACATGGACTTCAAGGTCGCCGGTCCGTCCGATGCGATCACCGCCCTGCAGCTCGACACCAAGATCGACGGCATCCCCGCCGACGTCCTGGCCGCCGCTCTGGATCAGGCCAAGGAAGCCCGTACGGCGATCCTCGAGAACATGAATGCATGTCTCGCCGCTCCCCGTGCCGAGGTTGCCGCAACGGCACCGAAGATCACCACGATCTTCATCCCGATGGACAAGATCGGTGAGGTCATCGGGCCGAAGGGCAAGGTCATCAACACCATCCAGCAGGAGACCGGCGCCGACATCGCCGTCGACGACGACGGCGCCCAGGGCATCGTCACCATCGGCGCCGTCGAGGCGTGGCGCATGGAAGAGGCCAAAGCCCGCATCCAGGCGATCGTCTCCCCGCCGATGGCTGAAGTCGGCAAGGTCTACCCGGGCCGCGTCGTCAACATGACCAAGTTCGGTGCCTTCGTCAACATCCTTCCGGGCCGCGACGGTCTGGTGCACATCAGCAAGCTCGGCAAGGGCAAGCGCATCAACAACGTGGAAGATGTGCTGACGCTCGGCCAGGAGATCGAGGTCATCGTCGAGGAGATCGACGAGAAGGGCAAGGTCAGCCTGACCCCCGCCGACTCGTGGGATCCCGTGATTCCGGAAGGTGCAGGCAGCAGTGGCGGCGGCAGCGAGCGCAGTGAGCGCAGTGAGCGCAGCAACAGCGGCGACCGCGATCGTGGCCCGCGCCGCGAGCGCAGCGACCGTCCCGAGCGTTCGGCAGCCCCGGCTGCGGCCCCGGCCGCGCCGGTGGATGGCGCCGTTGCCGTGTCGTTCGACGATGCGTTCGACGCCGAGCTTGCCGGCGAACTGGGCGACCTGGGCCCCGGTGGCGAAGCCGGCGGCAACGCCGGTGGCGGCGATCGTGGCGACCGCGGCGGCCGTCGTCGTCACCGCTGACTCGTGACCGACCTCCGGATCACACAACTGGACTCCGGCCTCACGGTGGCCACCGAACGCGTGCCTGGCGCGCTGTCGGTGGCCACCGGTGTCTGGGTTGGTGTGGGCTCGCGTGACGAGTCCGATCGCCTCAGCGGCGTGAGTCACTTCCTCGAACATCTGTTGTTCAAGGGCACCGACACACGCTCGGCGCAGGAGTTGGCGCGTGGTGTCGATCGCCTCGGCGGCGACTTCAACGCCTTCACCACCAAGGAATACACGGCGTATTACTGCCGCCTGCCGGCACGGCACGCCCCGTTCTGCATCGAGTTGCTCGGCGATGTGTTGTGCCGACCAGCGCTACGCGATGACGACGTGCATTCCGAGCGGGCAGTCATCCTCGAAGAACTGGCGATGGACGACGAGTCCCCGGACGACATCGCCCACCGCCGCTTTGCTGCTGCGCTGTTCTCCGGGCACTCGCTCGGCCGCGATCCGGCGGGCGATCGCGAGCATGTGCAGGCGATCACCCCGGATGACGTGCGTGAGTTCTTCGAGCGTTACTACCGCGCCGATGGCATGGTGGTCGCTGCGGCGGGTCCGCTCGAGCACGATGAGATGCTGGCGGGTATCGAGCTGGCCTTTGCCGGGGTCCGTCACGGTGGCACGCGGCCCGAACGGGTGGCCCCCACCCTCGTCGGGCCCAGCGAGGCGATCGACGACGACACCGAGCAGGTGCACATCGTCATGGGTTCACGTTCGTTGGCTCGGCGCGACCCGCGTCGCGAGGCGCTCGACGTGGTGACCCATGTGTTCGGCGGTGGACTGTCGAGCCGGCTGTTCGAGGAGATCAGAGAGCGGCGCGGTCTGGCCTACGCGGTGTACTCCGGAGTATCCGCATTCGCTGATGCTGGTGCATTCCAGATGTACGCAGGCACGCAGCCCGAGCACGCCGATGAGGTGCAGTCACTGCTGCGCGGCGAACTCGACAAACTGGTCGCCGAGGGCATCACCGACGAGGAACTCGACATTGCTCGCGGCTATCTCACCGGTTCGTTCGAACTCGGGCTGGAGGACACGGGCGCGCGTATGGCGCGTGCTGGCGGTTTGTTGATCACCACCGGTGCAGTGCGCCCGATTGACGAGCAGGTTGCCCGTTGGGCTGCGGTCGATCAGGATGCGGTGCGCGACGTGATCCGCGATGTACTCACGACCGAACCGCTCGTGGTGACGGTCGGCCCGACCGAGTAGTCAGGCGTTCGGCGCCGGAAAGTTCGGCGCCGGAGGCGGCAGCGTGCTGTCGGTCGACTTCTCGCCGAGGATCGGCGTGCCGGTGTCTTCCAATGCCTTCAACTGCCCGACGAGGTCGGCGATCTTGGTCTCGTCATCGGCACCGGGGCGACCTGTGCGCTGTGCGTAGAGGATGCGGCCCAGATCGTCGAGCAGGTCGTCGGCCTTGCGCTTGTCCTTCACTTCATCCGCCTTCTCCTTGGCGGCGGTTCCCAGTTGCTGGGCCTTCTCTTTTGCTTTGTCGAGGAAGCTGCTCATACCTGTTGTTCTACACCATGGCCGGCGGGTTAGTTTCGTCAGCATGACAGCAGTTCGCGTGGGTGTGGTCGGAGCCGGTGGCCGGATGGGCACGGCAGTGTGCGAGGCGGTCGCCGCCGACCCTGAGCTCCAACTGGTGGCTGCAGTCGACCCGTTTGCGGCGGGTCAGATCCGTGAGGGAATCACCGTGGCCGGCGAGCCACGAGCACTCGTCGACGCAGCGTGCGATGTGGTCGTGGACTTCACCGTCGCCGCGGCAGCGCGCACCACGCTGCCGTTCCTGGCGATGCACGGCATCCACGCTGTGGTCGGTACCACGGGCTTCACCGACGACGACCTTGCGCTGTTCCGCACCGAGTTCAGCGGCAGCAACTGCCTCATCGCCAGCAACTTCGCGATCAGCGCGGTGTTGATGATGCGCTTCGCCGAACTGGCAGCGCCGTATTTCGACACGGCCGAGATCATCGAGTTGCACCACGACGCGAAGATCGACGCACCCTCGGGCACGGCGGTCACCACGGCGCAGCGCATGGCGGTCGCATCGTCCGAGTGGGCGAAGGACCCGACACAGCACGAGGTGTACCCCGGCGCCCGCGGTGGCGAAGGCCCCGCCGGCATCCGCGTGCACAGCGTGCGCATGCGCGGCATGGTGGCGCACCAGGAGGTCATCCTCGGTGCGCAGGGTCAGACCCTCATCATCCGCCAGGACAGCTACGACCGCGCCAGCTACATGCCCGGCGTGGTGCTGGCCTGCAAGCGCATCGCCGAACACCCCGGCCTGACGATGGGCCTCGACACCTTCCTGGGCATCTAGCTCGTTCCATCCCGTTTGTGCCCCACTCCGACCTCGGACTCCCGAGGTCGAAGTGTGACAAGAACGCTGAGAAAGGGACGAGTCAGTTCAGCCGAGGCTGGCGATGGCGGCGTCGTAGTTCGGCTCGTCGCCGATGCTGGGGACCAGCTGGCTGTGGATGACCTTGCCGGTCTCGTCGAGCACGACGACCGAGCGAGCCAGCAGACCGGCCAGACGACCATCGACCATCTTCACGCCGTAGGCGGTGCCGAACTCGCTGCGGAAGGTGCTGGCGGTGACGACGTTCTCGATACCTTCGGCGCCGCAGAAGCGCTTCATCGCGAACGGGAGGTCGGCGGCCACGCACACGACGGTGGTGTTGGCCAGCGACGAGGCCAGCTCGTTGAACTTGCGCACACTGGTGGCGCAGGTGGGGGTGTCGATGCTGGGGAAGATGTTCAGCACAACGCGCTTACCGGCCAGGGATGCGGCGGTGACATCGCTGAGATCGGCCGACGAGGTGAGGGTGAAGTCCGGTGCCTGTGAGCCGACTGCCGGGAGATCGCCGTTGGTGTTGACGGGGTTGCCCCCGAGGGTGGTGGTTGCCATGCCGGGAATGTTACCGAGCGTCGTCACCGGCCGCGGAAGTTGCGCACGTTCACCAAGAGCACGATCAGCACCGACCCGATGAGGATCCACCACTGGTAGTTGTCGAGCCACTTGAGCGTGCTGCGCAGTTCGGACTCGAACTCCTTCGACAGCCACCACACCACCGTCAGTCGCATGGCCATACCCACGGCGGCGAGTGGCAACAGTCGCCTCCAGGTGGTCTTCGCCGCCCCGCTGAGCACCCACACGATGTTGCTGCCCACGAAGAACGGCACGACGAACCACTCGGCGTTGTCGACGGCCTTCTCGAACTTGCTGACCTGCTCTTGCGGCATGCCCATGAACTTCCAGAACCAACGCAGGGCTTGATCGCCATAGGCGCGTCCGAGCATGTGGCACACGATCGCCGCAGCGCTCAGACGCAGACAGGCGATCAGCGCCCACTCGAACGGACTGATACCGCTGGGAACGGTGGCCACCAGGAAGCGGTTGCGTGAGGACAACAGCAACAGGCTGGCCGGATGCTCGTCGTCCATGGTTACCCACGAAGCGGTGGCGATGTTGGTGCACACCACCAGACCGACGAACGCGACGATCCAAATCGGTCCGCTTCGTGGAATCGGAGCGGATGCAGTATCTTCAGCGGCGGTCACGCGACCGCACACTACGGCAGATGAGGGGGAATCGTGCGTCGACATAGTGCCGCGAGCATTCTCGCGCTCTCACTAATGGCGATGGTGGTGGGCGCATGTGCGCCTGACCCCGATGATGCGCTGGGCGCGACGACCACGATGGCGGGGGCACCACCCGTGGTTACCTACGCCGCGAACGGCACGACCGACTCCGTGCTGGCGATCGACAACAACTTCATTCCGGGCACGTTGAGCGTCGTCGCCGGGACAGAGGTCGTGTTCGACAACAACGGCCGCAATGCGCACAACGTGGTGCCGGCCGATGATCCCACTGCGTCGAGTTGGGGTGTGCTCGAGGCGGCGTTCCAGCCGAAGGACGCGTACTCGTACGTGTTCACCACACCCGGTACCTACATTTACTACTGCACCATTCACGGCACATCGAAGGCCGGTATGTTTGGCACGATCGTGGTCACGGCACCGTGACCTACTTGGGGGAGAACAACATGCGTAGGAAACTCATTGCCGCGGCCGTTGCCGCGTCGGTGTTCATCGTGGGCTGCGGCGGAGACCGCAATTCGTCCACCACCACAACGGCCGGTGCGCCGACCAGCGATTCCTTGCCAGCACCGGACACCACCGATGCCGGGTTGGAAGCGCTGCAGGTGCCGGGTGACTATCCCACCATCCAGGAAGCAGTCGACGCGGCCAAGCCGGGCGACCTGATCCTCATCGCACCAGGTACGTACCACGAGGCCGTCCAGGTCTCCACCGATGAGCTCACCATCCGCGGTCTCGATCGCAACACGGTGGTACTCGACGGCAAGTTCGATCTCGACAACGGCATTCGCATCCTCGGTGCCAAGGGTGTCGCGGTCGAGAACATGACCGCGATGAACTTCACCAAGAACGGGTTCTTCTGGACGGGCGTCGACGGCTACCGCGGTTCGTACCTCACGGCGTACCGCACCGGCGATTACGGCGTGTATGCGTTCGACTCGGTCAACGGCCAACTCGACCACATCTACGCTGCCGGCAGCCCCGACGCGGGTGTGTACATCGGCGAGTGCTACCCGTGTAACGCGGTGCTCTCCGACACCGTCAGCGAGCACAACGGCCTCGGCTACTCGGGCACCAACTCGGGTGGCAATCTGCTGATCATCAACTCGACATTCCGCTTCAACCGTGCAGGCATCGTGCCCAACAGCGGCAGCTATGAGC
>CAIXHI010000060.1 GCA_903919215.1 uncultured Acidimicrobiaceae bacterium | reverse complement strand
TTGCCATGTCTCCACAGGGTGCGAACTCGAGTCGCTGGTGACGCCGATTCGGCGCAATGTCAATGGCCAATAGTTTCTGCCCGTAGGCGGTCAGTGGATCTGCCCACAGGTGGCCATCAGAATTGCCCACTCATGGCCAGTGGATCTGCCCGGGGTTCAGTTGGTCAGTGGCCTCACTCCTTTGCCTCGGGTTGCTTGGGTGAGGCGGATTGAGTCGCCGTTGGTGATGACGACGTGTGCGTGGTGGAGTAGCCGGTCGACGGTGGCGTTGGCGATCGTCTTGGGCATGAGTTCGTCGAACCCGGCCGGATGCAGGTTCGAGGACAGTGCGATGGAGCGTTTCTCGTAGGCGGCGTCGACAACGCGGTAGAGCGCTTCGGCGGTCTCTGTTGTCACCGGTAGCAGTCCGATGTCGTCGATGCAGATCAGATCAGCGCGCATGATCTTCTTAATCGCGCGGCTGGTGCTGTCGTCGACGCGGTGGCGGTTGATCAACGCACCCAACGTTTCGAGGGAGAACCATTGGACGTGGCAGCCGTGTCCGATCGCAGCGTGGCCGAGTGCTTCGAGGAGGTGAGATTTGCCGGTGCCTGACGGTCCGCAGACGACGAGGTTCTCGTGGCGGTCGATCCACTCGAGCGTGGTCAGCGACCGCTGGGTCGGCGTCGGGATCGATGACACCGACTCGTCCCAGTTGTCGAATGTTTTGCCGGTCGGGAACCCGGCCGCGGTTCGGCGGATGTTGATCGACGACGCGCGTCTCCCGGCGAGTTCCTCGGTCAGCAACGCTCTGACGGCTTCGGCGGGGTCCCAGCGTTGCGCTTTGGCGGTCGCCAACACGTCGGGGGCCTGTCGGCGCATGTGCGGCAGATGCAACTGTCGTAACAGGTCAACGACTTGATCGATTGGTGCGCTGGTGTCGGTCATGACGCGACCTCCCCGAAGCTCTCCCACGCTTTGGTGGAAGGTTGCATCGAGTGTTGATCATCAGCGCGCCGTCGTTGCCCGACCGGATGCGCAGCGAGGATCGACGCTGTGTCGCCGTCACCGAATCGTTCGAACATGGCGGCGTGACCCAGCGCCCAATCGACCCGCTCAACACCGTGCAGTCGCGAGAGCTGGACTGCGTCGGCCATCTTCACCTTCACCCTCGACGTCCCCGCTGCGGCGGCCTCGATCAGCCACACCCTGGCACCGTCACCGAGCTCCAGGAACTCGGCCTCGGCCGCGTTCGTCGGCTTGGGTTGGCGTGCCAACGCGCCGGCAGGACGCGGCGGGTAGTGGGCGTCGTTGATGCTTGGGTTCCCCGGCGTCGACAGCAGATGCCGGGCAACTTCGACCGCACCCGATGCTGCGATGTGGGTGGCGACGATCTCGTCGCCATCGACACGGACCCACACGACCTGATCAGCAAGGGTGTGCGGGACCGAGTAGGTCACACCACCGAAGCTGATCGTTGATGTCCATGACACCTTGCGGGTCTGACCGAACGCGGCGGTGAACGCCGCGTCAGGCAAACGATGCAACCGTGTCTGTTCCTCCGCGAGCATCTCTGCCGGTGCCCGCCGGGTGACCCGATGCTCACGCCCGTTGACCTTGACCATGAACGCGGCGCACGCCTCGACGAGCTCACCCCAAGAGACGTAGTCGTCGCGCAGATTGGTGTCGGTCGGGACCAGATCCGCCTTCGCGATCTGAACCGTGCGCTCGACACCACCCTTGGTCTCAGGGTCTGCCGGCACGCAGGTGGCGACCGTCACCCCGTAGTGGTGACCGACCGCGACGATCAACGGATGGCGCACCGCGATTCCCGCCACATGCCCGGTCGACACCGTGCGTTCGTTGTCCGTCAACCAATACGTCGGCACACCACCAAACGCGCGCATCGATCGATCCAGGCACGAGATCACCGTCGGCAACGTCTTGTCCCACACCGCGTACACGACCCGAAATCTGGACCAGGCGATCCAGGCGCAGAACAGATATGTCTGTCGGCCGGCGATCTTGGGGCCGTGGCCCCAGTCCCACTGCGCCCACATTCCGGGCTCCACAACCCACGGCCGATAGACGCGCCGGCGTCCGGCACGCCAGTTCAACTTCACCACCGCGAGCGCCCGACGGGTGGTGCGGTCCGAGCCCTCGAACCCGACAGCGACAAGCTTGTCGAACACGACATCACCACGCACCTTGCCATTGGGGCGTTCGACCCATTCCTCGATCTTGGGCATGAACCCGTCGATCAACTTGACCCGCTCCAGCGGCGTGACGCCGTCAGGCAACAACCCCCGATCGCGCATCGTCACGTAGTGCTCCACCGTGTGATGAGAGCAACCCGCAAGTTCGCCGGCGGCCCGATAACTGTTTGTCAACGCGAATGCTTCCAAGATTTCCATGATCTCCTCGTAAGACTTCAACTTGTCCCTTCCGGTCGGCTGGCTATGTCTGGCGACACCAGTCGAACCGGGAGGGACACCACCGACGCGGATACGCGCCGAGGCAAAGGACTTCAACGAGGGCAGAACCACTGACCGCCAGTGGGCAGAACTGTTGGCCGCCAACGGGCAGTTTCGTGGCCGCCTACGGGCAGGATCTCATGGCCGCCGACACTTGGGCCGTGGCAGCCCCGCTCGATCGATGACCCGCGCGATACGTGCCTCCAGCGGACTCTCACCGGGGTCGTATCC
>CAIXHI010000059.1 GCA_903919215.1 uncultured Acidimicrobiaceae bacterium | reverse complement strand
TATCTGGCCCAGCCGCACACATCGGCCGGCCGCATCCCCACGGACAAGGGCTATCGCTTCTTCGTCGATCACATGGCGCCCGATGGTCGTCTCGACCAGCAGGCGTCTGAGCGCGTCGGCAACTTCTTCGACACCACACATGGACGGCTCGAAGAGTTGCTCCATCAGACCACCAACCTGCTTGCACAAGTGACGCATCACGCCGCAGTGGTCGTTGGCCCCAAGGCGGAATCGGCATCGTTGAGGTCGGTACAGGTGGTGGGTCTTGGCTCACGCCATGCCACCGTCGTGGCGGTGTTGTCCAACGGTTCGGTGGAGAGCGAGACGGTCGAGTGCAGCAGCGACGTCTCCGAGATGAAGCTGGCCGCAGCATCGGCCCACTTGCACAAGTTCCTGGGTGGCCGCTCGCTGGAGAACGTGCGCCCGGTGCCGCCCACCGGCGACGTCGAAGTTGACGCGGTGTGCGAGTTGGCCACCACTGCGCTGGGCGCGGTGGCCTCTGAGCAGCCGGTCTTCGTCGGCGGCGCATCCTCGATGGCGCAGGCGTTCGACACTGTCGAGACGGTGCGTTCGGTGTTGCACACGCTCGAGCAGCAGTACGTGATGGTCTCGTTGGTTCGCGATGTCCTGCACCGCGGGTTGTCGGTGGCAATCGGGGCCGAACACGGTGTGGAGCCGCTTGCTGCGTGCTCGGTGATCGTCAAGCCGATCATCGTCGAGGGCGAGCACGTGGGCACGGTGGGCGTCCTGGGGCCGACGCGGATGGATTACCCGCAGGCCCTCGCTACCGTCGAAGTCGTAAGTGATCGATTGGGACGCCGTCTCGGCGACGGTGGGGGAGCCAATGGCTGAGTATTACGAGCTGCTCGGGGTGTCGCGGGATGCGACGCCCGACCAGTTGAAGAAGGCGTACCGACAGAAGGCCCGGGAACTCCATCCTGATGCCAACCCCGGTGACGCTGCTGCCGAAGAGCAGTTCAAGAAGGTCGCTCAGGCCTACGAAGTGCTCAGCGATGCCGAACAACGTGCGCGCTATGACCGCTTCGGAGCGCAAGGTGTGGGCGGTGCCGGCGGAGCGAACATGGGCGATATGTTCGGCGGCGGCACCGGCGGAATCGGCGACATCTTCGAGGCCTTCTTCGGTGGTGGCAGCCCGTTCGGTCAGGGCGGCGGCGCACGCGGTCCTGCCGGTCCGCCACGCGGACAAGATCTCGAGGTTGTGGCCGACTTGGCATTCGAGCAAGCGGTGTTCGGTGCCACTGTTCCGGTCACCTTGCGTACTGCGTTGAAGTGCGACGACTGCCACGGTTCGGGAGCCGGTGAGGGCACCAAGCCCGTCACCTGCAGCGAATGCAACGGCCGTGGTCAGGTGCAGCGTGTGCGCCAGAGCATGCTCGGCCAGATGGTCACCTCGTCGGCGTGCTCGAAGTGCGGCGGCTTGGGCCAGGTCATCGTCACGCCCTGTTCCACGTGCAAGGGCGACGGCCGGGTGGTCACGGAGAAGACGTATCAGGTGGACGTTCCCGCTGGTGTCGACACCGGCTCCACGTTGCGCCTCACTGGCCGTGGAGCCGTCGGCCCGCGTGGCGGAGGGACGGGCGATCTCTACGTGCACCTGCGCGTGGCTGCGCACGATCGTTACCGTCGAGAGCACGACGACCTCGTCACGGATCTACCGGTGTCCATCGCCCAGGCTTCGCTCGGAACACGTTTCACACTGCCCACGCTGGATGGCGACGAGGAGATCGTTGTCCCGGCCGGCACTCAGCCTGGCCGCGAGTTTGTGTTGCGCCAGCGTGGTGTGCCGCGGTTGCAGGGTCGCGGTCGCGGCGACCTGAAGGTGCGGGTGCAGGTACAGGTGCCCACCAAGCTCACCGAGTTCGAGACCGAGCTGCTGAAGAAGTTGGCGGAGGCGCGCGGCGAAGAAGTGCAGACCGAGCACGGGCTGTTCGCTCGCATCAAGTCGGCCTTCCAGTGAACCCGGCGCTGCGTACCAGCGCGGCGCACGTGTTCGTGTCGTCACTCGACGCGCCCGAACTCGACCCGGATGATGCACACCACCTCCTGAGAGTGCTGCGCCTTCGTGACGGCGAGGTGGTGACGGTCAGCGACGGCAACGGCGGTTGGCGGCAGTGCACCATCGCCGGCGGCGCTCTGGTGCCGGATGGTGCGGTGATCCACGAGCCGGCGGTGACGGCGGTGACGATCGCTGCTGCGATCCCCAAGGGCGACCGTGTGGAGTGGATGGTGCAGAAGCTCACCGAAGTGGGCGTGGGTGAAATCGTGTTGCTGCACTGTGTTCGCAGCGCGGTGCGCTGGGACGGCGAACGCAGTCCGAAGCAACTCGCCAAGCTGCGCAAGATTGCGCGCGAAGCAGCGATGCAGAGTCGGCGGGTGTGGCTGCCGACCGTCAGTGGTCCGGTGGAGTATGCCGAGATGGCAGCGCGTGAGGGCGCAGTGGTTGCCGAACCTGATGGCACGCCATTCACAGGGGCCGCACTCGTCATCATCGGCCCTGAAGGTGGGTTCAGCCCTGACGAACTGGCGTTGGCGCGCGCCACGGTCTGCCTTTCGCAGCAGGTGCTGCGCATCGAGACCGCCGCGGTGGTGGCCGCGATCATGGCGTGAACGCACAGTGATCGTGAGTCACGTTGTGTTGTATTCCGGGTGCGCGGTGTGTCAGACTGACCACGTTGAGTAGATCTTCGCACGGGAGGGCAAGATCGCCTCAGGCCGCTGACGTTGTCGGTGGCCAGTCAGAAGAAGAAAGAGGACCAGTGGCCATGCGTGAATTCGATGATGATGATGTGATTTCGTCTCCCTACAGCCGCAAGGTTGGTGAGCGCCTTCGCGTCATCCGTCGCCAGAAGCGTCTGTCGCTCCAGGAGGTCGAGGCAACCTCGACCGAGGAGTTCAAGGCCAGCGTGTTGGGCGCCTACGAGCGTGGAGAGCGTGCCATCTCCGTTCCGCGCCTCGAGCGGTTGGCGAAGTTCTACAACGTTCCTGTCGATCAACTGCTGCCACGTGAGGATGTCACCACTCCCGAAGACGCCGATCTGGCGGCGAGCAAGAAGTTGGCGGTCGACCTGCTGAAGCTCACGCAGCTCAGCGGACAGCCCTTTGAGATGCTCACTCGCTTCCTGAAGATGATTCAGCTGCAGCGTCAGGACTTCAACGGCAAGGTCATCACCGTACGCGGCGACGACACTCGGGCCATCGCCGCGATGCTCGATGTGCCGGTCGATCAGGTCGGCCAGCGTCTCGACGCACTCGACCTGCTGTTCCGCCCCTGAGGGGCGCCGACCCGGCCAGTCGCCGATAGGTTCGCCACGTGAGCGAACCGTTCGGCGTGTATCTCCACATCCCGTTCTGTGCCGCTCGGTGCGGATACTGCGCGTTTGCGACCTGGACCGACCGCGGGCACCTGCAGGCGCAGTACCTCGACGCGCTGCAGCGCGACATCCTCCGGTCGGCCCTGCCACCGGTGACAAGCGTGTTCGTTGGCGGCGGAACACCCACTCTGGTCGATGCAGCGGCACTGGTCGAGGTCGTGCGCGCGATCCCTACGACCGCTGGCGCCGAGGTGACCATCGAGTGCAACCCGGATGATGTGACGCTGGAGATGATGCGCACCTATCGCGCCGGTGGTGTCAACCGAGTCAGCTTGGGTGTGCAGTCGATGGTGGGCCATGTGCTGCAGTCGCTCGAGCGCACCCACGTGCCCAGCAACGTGGTGCGCGCGGTGACAGCGATCAAGCAGGCTGGTGTCCCGACGTTCAACCTCGACCTGATCTACGGCGGGGCGGGTGAGTCGCTGGCCGACTGGCGTACGACACTCGAGCAGGCGATCGATCTCGGCCCCACACATATCTCGGCCTATGCGCTGACGATCGAGGCCGGGACGCCATTGGCCGCGAAGCCCGAACTGCACCCCGACGACGACGACCTCGCCGACAAGTACGAACTGGCCGACGACCTGCTGACGGCCGTCGGGATGGCCAACTACGAGGTCAGCAACTGGGCGTTGCCCGGGCACGAGTGTCGACACAACATGTTGTACTGGCAGCAGGGCGATTACCGAGGCTTCGGTAGCGCCGCACACAGCCATGCGCATGGCCGTCGATTCTGGAATCTGCGCACGCCCGAGCGCTACATCGAGGCTGTGGATGCCGGTGACACGACGGAAGCAGCGGGCGAAGATCTCGACGCTGAGACGCGCAGGATGGAAGGGCTGCAACTTGCGCTGCGCATGCGCGACGGCGTTCCGGTCGATGCGCTGCCGGTCGCTGAGCTGGAGGGATTGGTCGAGACCGACGGTGTCCGCGTGCGCCTTACTCGGACTGGGCGCTTGTTGGCCAACGAGGTGTCGCTGCGGCTGCGCTGACGGAGGTCAGCGGGCAGTGGGCAGTGGCGCCGAAGTTCCTGCTAGAGCTGGTGGCTGCCGGTGATGTCGTGTGCGCGCACGACGATGCCGCCGATCAGCGGGTCGTCGATGAGGTTGGTTGCCCTCATCTCCAACATCAGCCAACTGCCGTTGCGATGTCGGGTGCGAATCTCTGCGCTGAACGAGGCGCCCAAGGTGGCGGTGACGCGGTCGACGGCCGTTGTCAGGCGTTGGAGGTCATCGGGGTGAATCAGCTCGGGCCATCTCGGTCCCATCCCGTCCGCAGCGGTCCAGCCGAGCAAACGTTCTGCGGAGCTGCTGGTGTAGCGCAATCGTTGTCCGTCGGGGTCGACGATGACGACGATTTCGGCGCTGTCGCGCAACAACGCGCGTAGCCGGGCGTCGTGGCGAGCGGTGGCTTCGCGTGTGGCGCGTCGTTCGGTCACGTCGCGCAGGTGGATGACAGTGTGGTCATACACGACGTGCCACCACTCGGCCTCGAACCAATGGTACGTGCCGTCACCGTGTCGGCCGCGTAGCTCAATCGGGCCGCTGTGTCCCGTGTGCATCGCGACGCGGCGTTGCTCGATGGCTGCCTCTACGTCATCGGGGTGAATCCATTCGCCAGCCAACAGCCCGAGGAACGTCTCAGGTTCGAGACCCATCACATGTTCCATGGCCGGGCTGGCGTAGACCACGCCGTCCGTGGGGTGCAGCAGCATCGCGGCATCGGCACTGTGGCGCAGCACCATGTCTTCGAAGGCGCGGAATACCGACGGGTGCTCGAGGTTGGCCTGTCGGGTTCCTTCGGCGAACGGAGAATCTTCGATTGTCAGAACATACCGGTGTACGTCCGGATCTGTGTGGCATGTGTCCTGTCGGGTCGCTGTCCGCGAACTTGCGCGACTGCGAACTCGAACGTTGGCACTACGGTGCCGCTGGGGTAGCGTGCTCTGGCCCAAGAGGGCGTGTAGCTCAGTTGGTTAGAGCGCCACCATGACACGGTGGAGGTCCCGGGTTCGAGTCCCGTCACGCCCACTCTTGTTCCTCGGCGGGGTACTCTCTGCCCATGGCCGTTCCCGTGCTTGCCGACCTGCGTTCGCAGCGCAGCGAGATCCTGCGACTTGCCCGCGCTCGTGGGGCGTCGCACGTTCGGGTCTTTGGTTCCGTCGCGAGGGGCGATGCCGACGGGTCGAGCGACATCGACTTCTTGGTCGATCTGGAACCCGACCGTGGTTTGTTCGATCTCGGCGGACTGCTGATGGACCTACGCGATCTGCTCGGCCGCGACGTCGATGTCGTTACCGAGGCGGGCCTGCGCCCGCGGGTCGCGGAACGCGTGCTGGCTGACGCCATCGAGCTGTGAGGGGCGACCGAGACCGCCTCCTCGACATGATCGAGATGTGCGACCTGCTGATCCGCTACGCGTCGGACAGGGCGACATTGGCCAGCGATCCGGTTGTGCAGGCAGCGGCCCAGCGGTGGATCGAGGTGCTCGGCGAAGCCGCATCGCATGTCTCGGAGGAGACGAAGTCGGCGCATCCAAACATCCCGTGGCGCGACATCATCGGCACCCGGGTGATCCTTGCCCACGCCTACTTCCACATCGACCAGGACATCATCGGTCAGGTGATCGACCGCGATGTCCCGGCGCTCAGGTCGCACCTCCAGGTCATTGTTGATGCCCTGGACGACGGCTGATTCGCCAGCCTCAACTCGCCCTCGCCCTCGCCAGAGTCCCACAGGATCAGAACTCCCACTCGATCGAGATATTCGATCGTCACCCAAGCGCTGTGCTTGTTTCGGCCGTGGTCAGGCGATCGCTCCACGTTCCAACTTGCACCCGCTTCGACCCACGCTTGTGATTGCCCAGCAACAAGCGCGAGGAAGGGGTCCAAGTTCAGCGTCGCCACAGCCTGCCGCGCAGCCCTGCCCATGGCCGTTCCCGTGCTTGCCGACCTGCGTTCGCAGCGCAGCGAGATCCTGCGACTTGCCCGCGCTCGTGGGGCGGCACCCGCCCAAGCGGTTCAGCTGAACCGCCCAGGCCGGCAGATCTGCGTTGGGCTGGCTAGCGCGTTGAGTTCAGCCCGTTCTGGGCGCTCCTTGCAGGGACGCTGAGGGGCGGGGGTGCAACCCGGGTTCCGGTGGCACCGCTCTCATCGGAGATGACGGTGGCGCTTGCCGCACCCGGGCGGAGCAGGGCCGCCGTCACCATGGCCGGGGCGGTGTACGCCGCCGCCGTACCCACCACGGCAACAAGTGCCATCGTGGCGAAGGACTCAGTGGCGCCTTCACCGTCTGACACCCCGGAGCCGACCGTGTAGATCAGCGCCATGCCGACGATGGCCAGCACCGGTGCCGCCACCGCGGTGACCAGAACGACGAGGCGGCCCCTACGCGGTCGAGCAGCGACGAGTACAGCGAGGAGGCCGAGCAGGATCGAGAGCGGCCACGCCGATTGATTGTCGAGCGTCGATGGCATGTCCACCTCGGTGACCATCCAGAACACGGCGCCGACCGCAAGCAGGGCGAGCGCGGCCAGAAGCTTCCTGCGGTCGGTAGGTGGCGCCGCTGAGGTGGCAGGGCGACTGAGCGAGAGGACGAGTGCCGCTGCGAACAGCATGGCAGTCGAACCGATGACGAGGATCTGCAGCCAGAGCATGATGAACCTCCCTGTCGAGTTCAGTATTCGTCGCAAATGATCCGACGACGAGTGTCGAAGGTCAGCTCCGCGCCCGAATACCGGCGAAGTGTGTGGCCTGACGGCACCGAGAACGCGCACCTGGCGCCCCCGCCGCCCGGCCCGAGCGCCTTCCGTGGTTGAGGTCGCTACCCTCGGTCGGCGTGTCCGATGAACTTTCCGAGCGGTTGCGTGCTGCCACCGAGTTGCTCGAGTTGATCGTCGCCGATCGTTCGCTGCTGCAGGACCTGTCGCTCGCTGAGCGGACGCGACTGCTGAACGCTGCCGGCGACGTGTACGAACCCGATGTGGAGGAGCGCCGTCGGCAGATCAAGGCCGAGCGGCGGCAGGCCAAGCAGACGAAAGCGCAACGCGATCAAGGTGTGCTGAACGAGACCGGTATCCGCAGTCTGCGGGCCAAGGCGGTGTTCACCACGCCCAATGTGTTCGCCCCACGCGAGATCGGGGCCGACGAAATCGATGATGGGGACGGGTCGACCGCCGAGGGCCGCGAGTCGGTGCAAGAACTGCATTGCTACATCTGCAAGCAGAAGTTCACGCTCATCCATCCGTTCTACGATCAGATGTGCCAGGCGTGCGGCGACTTCAACTTCGCCAAACGGTCCGAGACCGCCGACCTCAGTGGCCGGGTCGCGCTGCTGACCGGTGGGCGGGTGAAGATCGGCTACCAGGCGGGTATCAAACTCCTCCGCGCTGGTGCGCAGCTGATCGTCACCACCCGCTTCCCGCGAGATTCGGCGCAGCGCTATGCCCAGGAAGTCGATTTCGCCGACTGGGGTCACCGTCTGGAGATCTTCGGCCTCGACCTGCGCCATACGCCGAGTGTCGAGGCGTTCTGTCAGCACCTGATCGAGACCCGCGACCGCCTCGACTTCATCATCAACAACGCCTGCCAAACAGTTCGGCGCCCGCCCGACTTCTACCTGCACATGATGGCCACCGAATCAGGGCCGCTGGCGGCGCTGCCACCCGCGGCCGCCCGGTTGGTCGGTGCCTACGAGGGGTTGCGTGGCTACGACATGCTGAGCTCTGGGAGGGCTGAGGGTGCCGACGCGGCCACTGTGCTGCCGGTCGGGGTCACCCGCTCGGCCGAGTTGTCGCAGGCGCAGCTGCTACCGGACGACCACGTCGGCCGCGGCGACCTGTTCCCGGAAGGTCGGCTCGACCAAGACCTGCAGCAGATCGACCTTCGTGATCGCAACTCGTGGAGGCTGACGCTCGCCGAAGTGTCGTCCGTGGAGCTGCTGGAGACCCAGTTGGTCAACGCCGTCGCACCGTTCGTACTCAATGCTCGCCTCAAGCCGCTGATGATGCGTACGCCCGAGAGCGACAAGCACATTGTCAACGTGTCGGCCGTGGAGGGGCAGTTCTACCGGCGGTTCAAGACCACACGTCATCCACACACGAACATGGCCAAGGCTGCGCTCAACATGATGACGCGCACTTCGGCCGCCGATTATCACGCTGACGGCATCCACATGAACAGCGTCGACACAGGCTGGGTGAGCGATGAAGACCCGGTGCACATCGCCGAACGCAAGACCGCGCAGCACCACTTCCACCCGCCGCTCGACATCGTCGACGGGGCTGCTCGCATTGTCGACCCGATCATCGCCGGGCACAACACCGGCACCCACGTGTGGGGTCAGTTCTTGAAGGACTACCGGGTCACGGACTGGTGAGCGAGCCGAGGTCGCGTAACACGTCGGCAAGCTCCGTGGCCGGGACTGCGGGGGCGAAGTAGTAGCCCTGCGCAGAACGGCAGCCGAGGCGGATGAGCTCGTTGACCTGATCGGCGGTCTCGACACCTTCGGCCACCACATCGATGCCCAGCTCATGCACCATCGCGATGGCGGTGGCAACGACTCGGGCCGACAGCGGGTCGGTGAGCATGGCGGCAATGAGGCGACGGGCGATCTTCACTCTGGTGACGGGAATCTCCAGCAGACGCTCGACAGACGATGCTCCGGAACCGAAGTCGCTGACAGTGATGCATACACCCGCGGTGGCCAGTTGCTGCAGGTTGGAGATGCTGACCGGATCGTCGTCCGAGAGCGCGTCCTCGCCGACTTCCAGGGCGAACCAGTCGGGGCGCACCGAGTTGGCACTTGCCCGGGACAGGAAGTTGCTCGCGAAACTGTGGACCGCCAGTTCATGGCGCGACACGTTGATGGACATCTGCAGATCGCTGACCCGGGCGCCGCGATTGCCGCGTACGGCCATGGCCACCTCGGCCGCACGGTCCTGCACAAACGCGCCGAGGCGAGTGATCTCGGCTCCCCATTCGGCGATCGGGATGAACTCGACGGGGGAGATCTCGCCGAACTGAGGGTGGTGCCATCGGCTCAGTGCCTCGGCGGCGAATGGGCGGCCGTTCGCAAGGCGAACGATCGGCTGGAACCAGACTTCCATCTGGCGGAACTGCAGAGCCTCGCTGAGCGCGTTCCACTTGCGCAGAACTCCGTCAGCAGCGTCCAACTCGTCGCCGGCGAACGGCGCGTAGCGGTTACCGCCGCGACGGTGAGCCTCGAGCATCGCTGCTTCGGCTTCGCGTAGTGAACGCGAGGCGTCCTTGTGGTCGTGGCCGAACGTTGCGCCGACCGACGCAGTGAGACGCAGTGTGCGGCCACCGGTGGTGACCGGCTGTCGAACTGCGTCGCGGAACCCGGACGATCGTTCGTCAGCCTCCTCGGAGGTGGCACACGGATAGGCGATACAGAACGTCGACCGATCGGTGCGCGCCGCTGCAGCGAACTGCGGGAGGTGCGATCTCAGGTGTACGGCAACCTGTGCAAGCAGATCGTCGGCGGCGCGGGGGCCGAGTGTCTCGTCGATGACGTCGAACTGATCGATCTGCAACATGGTGACGCACAACTCGCGTTGAGGGCGCTCGGCGATTTCACACTCGATCCAGTCGATGATGCCCGATCGCGACAACATGTCGGTGGTGGTGTCGCGTGCGAGACCGTCGATATTCGAGCGTGCGGCCAGCACCAGTTCGGTGACATCGGTGGCCTCCAGCAACACTCCCGAGCCGGGTTGCAGTGGCGAGGCGACGACCTCGAACCAGTGGTCGTCCTGACCCCAGCCTGTGCCAGCGGTGACACGTACCTCGGTGTTGCCGGCGACGGCTTGCACGGCGGCGAACAGGACATCGAAGTTCGGCGCGGTTGGGTACATGGCCATCATCTCGGGCAGTCGCATACCGGTGGGGTCGTCGCCGTTGAGGAAGCGCCGTCGGAACGAATCACCCGCAGCGACCACCGCAAGTCGTTCGTCCACGACCAGGATCTCGGTGCTGCTGGTGGCCAACAGTCCGGTCAGCAGGAGCCGTGTCCACTCCTTGGACGCAGCGTCGATACGGCGCCGATGATCCTCGCGAACGACCGAGACGAACTGAACGGAACCATCTGGCGCCTTCCAGCGCGAGATGCTGACGAGCGCCGGGAACAGTGTCCCGTCGGCCTTGCGACCGAACACGTCGCGGGTGGCACTGAGGTCGAGCGTGTCGGCACCTCCTGAGGCGAAATCGGCGACATGCCGATGGTGCTCAACGCGGAGGTTGGTCGGTACGAGCGCATCGAGTCGCTCGGGTGGTTCGCCGACGATGCCGAACAACCGCTTGGCTTGCGGATTGATCGCAAGGATGCGCGACTTCTCGTCGGAGACGACGACGGCATCGTTGAAGTTCTGGATGATCGACGCAGCAGTTTCGAGAGCGGTGGCAGAGGGTGCCGCCCGGCGTCCGATCCAACTGTTGCGTGTGTTCACGTCTCACCGACCCTCAGGGGTGGATGCGCCTACGCCCGTCGGCACACAGCCGACCAGGCTCTCAGTCTCACCTCGTGGTCGTCCAACCCCGGGCTGCTGAGAATCACACAAACCCTCGGCGGCCTAGCCTATCTAGTCCATGTCGATCCTGATGGCGCTCCTCTCCGCAGCGGTGTACGGCGTCGGCGATTGGTTGGGCGGACGCGCCAGCCGCGTGCAGAAGAGCCTTGTGGTTGCCGCGCTCGGTCAGACCGTCAGCCTCGTGATGGTCAGCGCAGTGGTGCTCGTGGCCGGGACGTCGGTGCCGGGTGCAGCAACTTGGTGGTGGGCAGCTGGTGGCGGCATCGTCGGGTCGTTGGGCGTCGTCGGCTTGTATCACGGGTTTGCGCACGGCGACGTCTCTGTGGTTGCCCCGGTGAGCGCAGTCGTCGGGGCGGCAGTGCCCGTCGCAGTGGGGGTGGCGTCCGGTGAACGGCCGGGTGTGTTTGCCATCGTGGGCATCGTGGTCGCTGTGTCCGCTGTCGCTCTGGTGAGCGGCGCGCTCGGCACGCACCAACACAACACCCCGCGGCGCATCGTGGTGCTGTCGGTATTCGTCGGTGCGTGTTTCGGGTCGCTGTTCGTGGCGCTCGAACGCACCGACACCCACTCGGGTATGTGGCCGT
>CAIXHI010000058.1 GCA_903919215.1 uncultured Acidimicrobiaceae bacterium | reverse complement strand
CCCGCACAGCGAAGGCCTCGCCGACCCCTACAAGTTGATCGACCACCTCGGCGGCCTGGATGCGTCGGTGCAGAAGGCGATCATGCGCGACAACGGGATGGCGCTCGTCGGCCTCGGCTGACGGAGAAGGTTCCCGTTGCGCTGGCCCAGGATCCTGCGGGTTGTCGAACGGATCACTATGGGGCACTCGACACTCTGAGTAGCTTGCTTCGGTGAGCAGCCGTTCAACCACCACCCTCGATGTGCCGTCATGACCGTTGAATTCCACGGCAAGGTCGCCTTGGTGACCGGCGCGGGGTCCGGTATCGGTGCCGCGACGGCACTACGGTTCGCCGGTCTCGGGGCACAGGTGGTGGTCGCCGACCTTGATGTTGCAGCCGCTGGTCGCACCGTCGCCGCAATCGAGGCGGCCGGTGGCACGGCGGCCGCCTTCGGCGTCGACGTCCGGTTCGCCGATCAGGTTGAGGCGATGGTCCGTTTCGTGGTCGAGCGGTTCGGACGCTTGGACGTCGCGCACAACAACGCTGGCGTCGACGCCCCGCATCGTCCTTTGGCAGACGTCAGCGAGGAGGAGTGGGATCTGACCACCGGGGTGGATCTCAAGGGTGTGTGGCTGTGCATGCGCGCTGAGATCCCCGAGATGATCCGCGTTGGCGGCGGCGCGATCGTCAACACGTCATCGGCCGCGGGGCTGATCGGCGTCACCGGCGCGGCGCCCTACTGCGCGGCCAAGCATGGCGTCATCGGACTGACCAAGGTCGCAGCCCTGGACTATGCCCGACAGGGAGTGCGGGTCAACGCCGTGTGCCCGGGGCTGATCGCCACCCCACTGGTCACCGCCGTGCTGGGGGACGCCGTTCAACAGTTCGTCGACACGCGCATTCCGATGGGACGCATCGGTCAGCCCATTGACGTGGCGGACGCGGTCACCTGGCTCTGTTCCGACGACGCCGGATTCATCACCGGGGTCGCGCTCACGATGGACGGCGGCGGTCTCGCGGGGTTGTGAGCGCTCGCCGCTGCCGCGCTCGGCCTCGGCTGACCCTCAGCGGCGCTCGCCCGTTGCGAATGCGTTGGCGAAGCGCAACAGTCGAGGCACCGTCTCGACCATCATGTTCTGCTCGTCGGGCACTCCAGCGGCGCGTTGGCGGCTGAACGTTCCTTCCAGAATCGCAGCCAGCTTGAACAGCGCCAGCGCCTGGTAATAGGGCAGCGCGCTGAGGTCGCGGCCGGTCATCTCGGCGTACAGCGCGGCCATCTCCACGCGAGTGGGGTAGCCCTCGTTGCCGCCGGCTTGGTCTTGTAACACTGGCTCTTCACCGGGTTCGGTCCAGCGAGCCAGCAGGTGGCCGATATCGAGGACGGGGTCGCCGATCGTGCCGGTGTCCCAGTCGACGATCGCGGCCAGCCTGCCCGGGGCGTCCGGTGACACCATCACATTGAACGGGCTGTAGTCACCGTGCAGGATGCCTGCTGGACTCTGGGTGGGCCGGTTGCGCTCCAACCAGTCGGTGATCGTGTCGAGGCCGGGTAGTTCGCGTACCTGGTAGCGGCTGAGCTGTGCCATCCATCGCGGTACCTGTCGTTCCAGGAAGCCGTCGGGCTTGCCGAGCCCTTCGAGGCCGCCGGCCACCCAGTCGACCGAGGCCAGCCGAGCGCAGCCATCGACGTACGCGAAGCCGAGATCGCGGCGTAACGAGAGATCCGAGAGGAATGGTTCGGGGAGCTCGAACCCCGGTGTGAACCCGTTGATGAGGCCCATGATCATGAACGGTCGGCCGAGTACCTCAAGGTCTTCGCACAGTGCGAGTGGTGCCGGGTGCGGGACGTCGGTGCCTTCGAGCGCGCACAGGAGGCGCCACTCGCGCACTGTGTCCGAGGCGCTGGGGTCGTTCTTCACCGCTGGCGGTTGACGAAAGACCCAGCGGTGTTCGCCGCGGCTGATGAGGAACAGTGCGTTGGCCATGCCGGTGGTGGCGCCGATGCGGCTGGCCTGCAGCGGGAGGCCGTGTCCGGGGAGGCGTTCGCCAATCCATTCGTTGAGGCGCTCGACGTCGAGTGTCTGGTCTCCGCTGTTCGGTCGCAGGTCGGTCATGTGCGGAGGTTAGAACTAGTTGACATCAACTGTCAATGCTGGCAGTCTGTGCCACATGATTGATTTCTCGCTTCCCCCCGACGTCGTCGCCCTCCGCGAGAAGGTCGCGGCGTTCATCGACGATGTGGTGCTGCCTGCCGAAGCGCAGATCACCAGCCGTCCGTTCATGGAGATCGTGAAGGAACTGCAGGCCAAGGCGCGTGCAGCCGGTCTGTGGTGCCCGTTCGTGCCCAAGGAGTACGGCGGTATGGGCCTCAGCCATCTTGCCAACGCGATCGTGCAGGTCGAGGTGGGGCGGTCGTTCTCGCACCTCGGTGCCTGGGCGCTGAACTGCATGGGCCCGCAGGACGCGACGATGCTGACGCTGTCCGAGTACGGCACCGAGGAGCAGAAGCAGAAGTACCTCGTGCCGCTGGTGAACGGCGACATCCGCATCTGTTTCTCGATGACCGAACGTGCCGCTGGCGCCGACGCCACCGGCATGCAGACCGCAGCCGTTCGAGATGGTGACTCATGGGTACTCAATGGCGAGAAGTGGTTCACCTCGGGTGCCAGCCACTCCAACGTCGCGCTGTTGATGGCCAAGACGAACCCGGATGCCCCCCGGCACCAGCAGTTCTCGACGTTCCTCGTGGATTTGCCCAACCCCGGGTATCGCATCGTGCGCGACGTGCCGGTGTGGGGGGAGGAGACGACGCCCAGCTTCCAGGGTGAAGAGTGGATGGGCCACGCCGAGGTGCGTATCGAGAACCTCCGTGTTAGCAACGACGCGATCGTCGGCGGCGAGGGGCAGGGCTTCGCGATGGGGCAGCACCGCCTTGGTTACGGCCGCCTGCGCCACGGCATGTGGAGCATCGCGAAGGCCCAGGCCGCGCTCGACATGGCCACGGCGTACACCATCCAGCGTTCGACGTTTGGCAAGCAGGTCGCCGATCGACAGGGCATCCAGTGGATGCTGGCCGAATGCGCGCAGCAGATCTACATCACCCGGCTGATGGTGCTGCACATCGCGTGGAAGATGGAGCAGAAGATGGATCTGCGGGTCGAGAACTCGATGGCCAAGACCTACATCGCCAACATGTTGTGCCATGTGATCGACACCGCCATCCAGGTGCATGGCGCCTTGGGGATAACGCATGATGTGCCGTTCGCCCACTGGTACTCGCACGCGCGTACCAACCGCATCGTCGACGGGCCCGATGAGGTGCACCGCTGGAACGTCGGCAAGGCCGTCATCCGTGCCCAGCAGGCCGATGGCACGACTGCCCGTGCCGCCGGCGGCGAGTTGTTCTGAGCCGGAAGTGACCCGGAACGATCTTCCGTGTGGTAAATAAGGCCACTCATTCAACTATTCTGGAATGGCTGTTGATGCTCGTCAGATCTCCCCAGCCCTGACGAGAGCGCTGCCTGGAGGAGCCCGGGTGCCAAGGACACGTCCTGCGGCGCCCGGGACACAGGCCCACATCTGCAACGGAGGACATGGTGCCAAGCGTCAATCTCACAACCTTCGAACAGGAATGCAGGGCGTTCCTGGAAGCGAACGCCCGTCCGCTCAATCGAGGAACGACACAGTGGGGCGTCGGCGACGACTCCTTGAGCGCGTACGCGGCGATCGAGCCCGCTGCCGACCTCGCCCGCGTCCAGGCCGCCAAGCGGTGGAAGGGACTCGAGTTCGATGCCGGTTTTGGCTGGCTGAGCGGCCCCACGTCCGCTGGCGGTGCTGGCCTCAGCGCGGAGCACGAGCGGCTCTACCTCTCGATGCGTTCCGAGTACGAACTTGCGGACCTGGGTGTGTTCGTCATCAGCCTCGGCATGGTGGCGTCCACGTTCCAGACGTTCGGTGCGCCCGAGGTGCAGGCACTCGTGCCGCAGTTGCACCGCGGCGACCTCATCGGCTGCCAGTTGTTCAGCGAGCCGGGCGCCGGCAGCGACTTGGCCAGCCTCACCACCAAGGCCGAGCGTGACGGTGACGAATGGGTGATCACCGGGCAGAAGGTGTGGACCTCGGTGGCCCACCATTCCGATTGGGGTCTGTTGTTGGCCCGCTCCGAATCGAAGCCCAGTAAGCACGATGGCTTGACCGCGTTCGCGCTCGACATGCGCACACCCGGTGTCGAGGTACGACCGCTGGAGATGATGACGCGGGGCCGCGAGTTCAACGAGGTGTTCTTCGACAACGTCCGCATCAGCGACAGCCGTCGTCTCGGTGAGGCCGGCAAGGGTTGGCGCACGGCCATCGCGACGTTGATGAACGAACGTGCGCTGGGTGCCGCCGGCAACGACCTGTTCGGCGTGGAACGCTGTCTGGAGCGACTGCGGCTGACGTTGCAGCAGCCGGGTATGGGCGGCGACGACCCGGTGATCCGGCAGCAGTTCGCCCGCGCCTATTCGATGGCGCAGATGATTCGCTACCAGGCGATGGCCGCCGACGCACGTCGCGAGGCAGGGCTCCCAGCCGGGCCTGCCGAATCAGTGTTCAAGTTGGCCAACACCAACACACTGCGGCAGATCGTGGATCTCGCCGGCGCGATCTGGGGTCCGCGCGTCATCGCCGACACCGGTGAGTGGGGGGCCTACAGCTGGGCCGACATGATCCTCACGATGCCCGGTATGCGCATCGCCGGCGGCACCGACGAGGTCATGCGCAACATCCTCTCCGAACGGGTGCTGGGGATGCCCAAGGAGCCGGTGGCCTGAACCTCGAATCAGCTGTACTATTGTGCTGAATACGCACTAAGGGGGCTTTCATGGACAAGATCTGGGCGAACTCCGGCGACTCGCACTTTCTCGAGCCGGCCGACCTGTGGCATCAGATCATGCCCAAGGCGCAGGCCGACCGCATGCCGCGCACGGAGATGATTTCCGACAGTGAGGAACTCGTCACGGTCGACGGCAAGAGCTTCACCCGCAAGGTGCCCAAGATCATGACGGCCAAGGGCGCCACTGGCGAGTCCATCGTCGAGATGTCGCACCGCCCGCCGGGCTCGCGCGACGCCACGCTGCGAATGAAAGACCTCGACGAGGAAGGTATCTGGGCCGAGGTGATGTATGCCTCGATCGGCCTGTGGTGCGCGCTGATCGAAGACCGCGCGCTCATCCGCGACGCTGCCCGAGCGGAGAACGAATGGCTGGTCTCCGAGGTCATGAGCGTGGCTCCGGATCGTCTCGTCCCGACCGCGCTGATGCCACTACTCGACGTTGCCGACGCAGTCGCCGAGGCGCAGCACGCAGCCAGCATCGGGCTGAAGATCATCAACATGCCCACCGGCGCGCCTCCTGGAATGCCCGACTTCAACGACGACTCGTGGGAACCGTTGTGGGCTGCCTGCGAGGAGGCCGGCATGGTGGTCGGCTTCCACATCGGCACCGACTCGGCATCGGGTCCGCTCAGCGCGATGCACCGCGGCCCTGGTGGCGCAGTGTTGAACTACGTCGAGACCTGTTACGGCGGGCTGCGCGCAGCCACCAAGATGGTCTCGGGCGGCGCGCTCGACCGTCACCCCAACCTGAAGGTGCTGATCTCCGAAGGCGGCGCCACCTGGGTGCCGTTCATCGGCGACCGGATGAACGAGGCCTACCGTCAGCACGGCATGTTCGTGCGCCCGCAGCTCAGCCGCTTGCCGAAGGAAATCCTGTTCAGCCAGGTGTACGCCAGCTTCCAGCACGACGAGTCGGCGCCTGCCGCAATGTCGGCGATGGGCTACAACAACGTCATGTGGGGCAGCGATTACCCGCACCTCGAGGGCACCTACGGCCACTCGCAGAAGACGTTGCACGAACTGTTCGACGATGTGTCGCCCGAGGTTCGTCAGCGGATCACCCGCGGCGCGTTCGAGGAACTGTTCCCGCACGTGTCCGCGGCGCCCGCCAGCTCGGTGAGCGCAGTATGAAAGTCGGCATCTACTTCGATCTGCGCAACCCACCCGAGTGGCCGCAGGACCCCACCCGCCTCTATGGCTTCGCGCTGGAGATGTGCGAGGAAGCCGAACGCCTCGGCTGCGATTCGGTGTGGACCACCGAGCACCACTTGTTCGACGACGGCTACATGACCCAGCCGTTGGGCTTCCTCAACGCTGTGGCCGCCCGCACGAAGACCGTCCGCCTCGGTACCGCGATCGTGATCGCGCCGCTGCACCACCCGGTGGAGATCGCCGAGCAGGCAGCGATGGTCGACATCCTCTCCGGCGGCCGGCTCGACCTCGGCTTGGGTGCTGGTTACCGCATCCCCGAGTTCGACCTGTTCGGTAAGGACCTCAGCACTCGTTACGGCACCACCGACGCCACCGCACTCGAGGTGCGGCGGTTGTTCGCCGAGGGCGGGCTCACCCCCCGTCCGGTGCAGCAGGAACTGCCGATCTGGATGGGCTACGGCGGCCCGCAGGGTGCTCGCCGCGCCGGCCTCCTTGGCGCGGGCTTGCTCACCGCCAACGGCGAGATGTGGTCGCACTACCGCGACGGGCTGATCGAGGCTGGCCACGATCCGGCGATCGGCCGCATGGCAGGGGGCCTCCAGGGGTTCGTCACCGAAGACCCCGAGCGCGACTGGGCATTGGTCTCCAAGCACCTCGCCTACCAGGTCGATTCGTACCGCCGACACATGGTGGAGGGAACAGGCCGCGGAACGCCGCGGCCTGTCGACCCCGAGAAGATGCGTCAGGTCGACCCCAACAGCCCACCGTTGGCCAGCTTCCTCTACGACACCCCCGAGGCGTTCGCGGCCAGGGTGATCGCCGCCACTGCCGGCACGCCGGTGGAGCAGGTGTACATCTGGGCCAGCCTTGGCGGCGCGCCGGACGAACTGACCGCGCAGCACGTGCACACCATCTGCACCCGCCTGCGCCCGCTGCTCGCCGACGTCTGACGCGTCAGCCGACCGTCAGCCGACCGTCAGCCACCCAGCCAGCCGCGCTCACCCAGTTCCGGTTGCAGCACATCGGCGCTGTGCCGCACTCTGCCGTTGGTGACCCCAGGGTCGGCCAGAGCGAGCAGCACGGCTGCCTCCGCGAAGTCTTCGGGGGTCTGTTCGCGGTCGCTGCCACCACCCACCCATTCCAGACCGGGCGTCGGAACCGGCAGCGACGGCAGCAGTGCGTTGACAGCGAGACCGAGTTCGCCCACTGCGGCGGCAACGGACGCGGTGAGGTGTTCCAGGCTGAGCTTGCTGGATCCGTAGGCGCCGGTGAAGCCCGGCATGCGGGCCGCTTCCGAACCGATGTTGATGATCCAGCCGCGGCCGGCGGCGCACATTTGCGGTGCGATCAACTGCATCAGCCGCCACGGAGCGAACAGGTTCACCTCGAACTGCATCCGCACGGCCTTCAGCGGCAGGTCGAGCACGGTGGGAATCCGTGCCGGACCATCCGACTGTGGCATCTGCGGCCGCTTGCCCGGACGGCCGGGCACCGTGGCAGCCGCGTTGTTGACGAGCGTGTCGATGACACCGAGTTCGCTGTTCGCGATCTCGACGAGGCGGATGAGGTCGTCGTCGTTGGTGACGTCGCAGACGACCGGGATGGCCCGCCCACCAGCCGCAATGATCGCCTCGACGGTTTCCTCGAGGCTGCCGGGCAGTGAGTCGTCGCCCCGCCCGAGCGTGCGCGCAGCGACTGCCACCGCTGCACCCTCGGCGGCGAACGCCTCGGCGATGCTGCGTCCGATGCCGCGACTGGCCCCAGTGACGATGGCGACGCGGCCGGCCATCCGGCCGGACCTGCTGTGTTGCTCGAGCATCGTTCCGCCGTTCGACTCAGGCCGTCAGCGGTGAACTGCTGAGCACGCCCAGATCGATGATCCTGCCGGTGAAGCTGGTGGGGCGGCCGAGCGTACGCGGCGCCAGGTAGCGCGACGCGTACCGCCAGCCCTCTGCGGTGCGCACGGCGTGATCGTCGTACATCCCGAGGAACTGCACGCCCTTGTCGTCGCGGCGGCCCCACTCGGTGATCGGGAAACGGGCCCAGGCCTCGTCGCCGTCCACGCGCACCAGACCCTGGTGCACGGTCTGGAACACGAAGTCCATACCGGCCGTCGCGGTGCGGATCGTGTCGGCGATCGCCTGGCGACCCACCGAGTCGGTGGTGGTGGGCGAGCGCAGCACACCGTTGTCGGCATACGCAAGCACGGCCTCATCGATGTCGCCGCGGCAGATCGCTTCCGCGTACCCAGCCGCCAAGTGGGTGATCGCAATGATGTCGGCCGCTTGTTGAGGTGTCGGTTCAGGCAGGAGCATGTTCGCAACGGTAACAGATGTATGATTGCGCTGATTCAGCCGGGGGGCAGGGGGAACTGATGGACGAACTCAGCGAACGCATCGCACGAATTGAAGCCCGGCTGGAGATCGGCCAGTTGCCGATCCGCTACGCGATGGCGGTCGACTCGCGCGATGTCGACACGTGGGTGTCGCTGTTCGTCCCCGACGTGCAGGTCGGTCGCGGCGCGTTCGGCAGGGAAGCGCTCCGCGGCTACATCGAGCCGGCGCTGCGCAGTTTCCGCCGATCGATCCACCAGATCTGCGGCCACCGCATCGAGATGCTCACCGCCGACACGGCGCGTGGTGCCACCTACTGCCGCGCCGAGCACGAGGTGGACGACCGCTGGATCGTGATGGGCATCTGCTACTTCGACGACTACCGCCGGGTGGAGGGCGAGTGGCTGTTCTCGCGTCGGCGCGAGAAGCACTGGTACGCGGCCGACATCAACGAGCATCCGCAGTCGGTGGGCTTCGACAGTTGGCACCACGAGGTGCCGCCGCTGCCCGACGCCTTCGAGACGTGGGCGCCATTCTGGGCGTCTGGCGAATGATCTACATGAACGAACACGAGAGGAGCCCATCGTGGCTGCAGAGTTGAACGGCAAAATCGCATTGGTGACTGGAGGCGGCCAAGGCCTCGGCCGGGCGGTCGCGCTGGAGCTGGCGCGGCGTGGCGCCGATGTCGTGATCAGCGGGCGCACCGAGTCGAAGCTCATCGCGGTTGCCGCCGAGATCGAAGCCATCGGAGCGAAGGTGGCCACTGTCACCGGCGATGTCGCCGTGCGCAGCGATGTCGAGCGCATGATCGCGGCGGCCGTCGAACACTTCGGCGGGCTCGACATCCTGGTCAACAACGCGCAGGCGATGGGTGGGCAGAAGAAGCTGCTCGACCTCGATGACGAAGCGCTGGAGACCTACTTCGGCAGTGGTGCCCGCGGCAGTCTGTATTGCATGCAGGCTGCCCACCCGGTGCTGGCCGCTCGTGGCGGCGGCTGCATCATCAACTTCGGTTCGTCCACGGCGATCACCGGCGACCCGACGTTCGGTGCCTACGTGATGACCAAGGAAGCCATCCGCGGGCTCAGCCGCGTGGCCGCCCGCGAGTGGGGCCGCGACAACATCCGCGTCAATGTCATCTGCCCCGCCGCGCTCACGAAGTCGGCAGAGACCTTCCGCGACAACCACCCCGAGGCCTACGGCGCGATGTTGAAGACCGTGCCGCTGCGGCGGATGGGCGACGAGTCGGCCGACATTGCCGGCGCAGTCGCGTCGCTGTGTGGTGACGACTGGTCGTACCTCACCGGTGCGACGTTGATGCTCGACGGCGGTCGCCTGCTGTTCCCGTGAGGAATCGCAGCGGCCATTGAACAAGGGGGAATCATGGGCAGAGTCCAAGGGAAAATCGCGATTGTTACTGGCGCGGCATCGGGTATCGGCGCGGCCACCGCGCAGCTGTTGGCCGAGCACGGCGCGCGTGTCGTCGTGGCCGACCTCGATGCGGAGAAGGCCGAGTCCCACGCAGCGAGTATCCGCGCTGCGGGGCACGACGCGATCGCCATCGGCTTCGACCTCGGCGACGAAGACAGCATCGCCGCGCTGATCGAGCGAACGGTCGCCGAGTTCGGCGGGCTCGACATCCTGCACAACAACGCCGCTGCCGTGATGCTCGCCGCCCAGGAGGACGGGCCGATCGGTGCGGCCAAGGCATCGGTGTGGGACGACACGATGCGCATCAACGCGCGTGGCACTGCGCTGGCGATCAAGCACGCCGCACCGCACATGGTGGCGCGCGGTGGCGGATCGATCATCAACACCAGCTCCGGCGCCGGCCTACTGGGCGACCTCGGCCACGCGGCCTACGGGGCCTCGAAGGCCGCGATCAACGCAATCACGATGTACGCCGCCACCGAGTTCGGCAAGCAGGGTGTGCGCGTCAACGCGATCGCACCCGGGCTCATCGTGATCCCCGGCAAGAAGACCTCCGACCACAGCGGCTCTCTGCTCGACATCATCGTGGCCAACATGTTGACGACACGCGCAGGCGCACCGCTGGACATCGCCTACATGGTGCTGTACTTGGCCTCGGACGAGTCCGAGTACGTCACCGGTCAGGTGTTGTGCGTCGATGGCGGCATGGCGGCGCATCAGCCGTACATCTCGGAGATGCGGGCGCTGTTCGCTGCCGGCTGAGCGTCGCCATCGCCGACGCGTCCAGCCGAACCGCTCGCCGTCCATCTGCGTCGGACGACGGGTTCGTACAGTGGCTCTCATGACGAGCAGCGTCCAGGTAGGTACCCGATCAGTCCAACGCCTCGGCTTCGGAGCGATGCGCGTGATGGGTGCGACCGGCGCTGATCGTCAGCCGAGTCGCGAGGCAGCGATCGCACTCATCAGGCGCGCTGTCGAACTCGGGGTCGAGTTCATCGACACGGCCGATGTGTACGGAAGTGGGGAGAGTGAGCGGCTCATCGCCGAGGCACTCCATCCCTACAGCGCGAACCTGCTGATCGCCACCAAGGGTGGCTTCGTGCCCGGCGAGTATCTGCCCAATGGGTTGTTGCCGATCGACTGTCGCCCCGAACGGCTGCGCCGCATGTGTGACGAGAGCCTGCGGCGGCTGAAGGTGGAACGGATCGACCTCTACCAACTCCACACACCAGACCCGGCGGTTCCGTTCGAGGAGTCGATCGGCGCGCTCGTGGAACTCCGCGAGGCCGGCAAGATCGACCAGATCGGGCTGTGCAACGTCGGACGCGGGCAGCTGGCGGCAGCACGTGCGATCGCACCGATCGCTTCGCTGCAGAACCGCTACAACCTGAGCGACCGCATGTCGGACAAGGTGCTCGAGATCTGCGCCGCGGAGGGGATCACGTTCCTCCCGTGGGGCCCGCTGTCGACCGGCGATGGCACCGCGGTGGCAACGGTCGCCGCGCAGATCGGCGCAACTGCTCAGCAGGTGGCGCTGGCCTGGTCGCTGCAACGTTCGCCAGCCATGTTGCCGATCCCCGGCACGTCATCGATCGCCCACTTGGAGCAGAACATGGCTGCGCTCCACATCACGCTCACGACCGACCAGATCGCGGCACTGGACAACAACGAGGAGACCACATCATGAACGTCACTACCGGTAGCCGTTGGCGGAGCCAGGCATGCACGACGGAAGTGATCGTGGTCCGTGCCGAGGCAGGCGACGTGGATCTCCGTTGTGGCGGGCATCCGATGGTGGCCCCGACCGACGCAGCTGAATCGTTCGCGCCGGTTCCCGAGTTCGCGGAGGGTTCGTCGGTCGGCAAGCGCTACGAGCTGGAAGCGATCGGCCTGGAGCTGCTCGTGACGAAGGCCGGCGCTGGCTCGCTGGCCGTCGGCGATGCAGCCCTCGCGTTGAAGGCTGCGAAACGATTGCCGTCCTCCGACTGATCCGGCTTATCTCAGAGATCAGAGGTGCGGCACGTTGGCCGTGCTGACCACGCCGTCGCTCTCGAGCGTGGCGATCTCGTCCGCCGAGAACCCAAGACCCTGCAGCACTTCGTTCGTGTGCTGACCGAGTTGGGGCGGCGCAGTATCGAGGCGCAAGTCGAGCGCCCCGAAGTCCCAGAAGGCACCCGGCTGCACGAACTCGCCGTACGTGGGGTGGGGATAGCTGACGGCGAGGCGGCTGGGGCCACCGAGCTCGCGCTCGTAGAACGGAAGTTCCTGATTGAGACGGACGAGTTCCATCGGGCAACCGGCGGCCGATGCCCGGTTGAGCACTTCCGTTGACGTCAGCTGCGCCAACGCCGCAGCCACAGCGTTGTCCGCGTCCACTCCCGCGACGGCTCGCAGCGCAGCCAGGCGCCGGTCGTCGAGCGCGGCGACGGCCACTCGCTCGCCGTCCACCGTCGAGTAGATGCGGTACCCGGCGGAGACTCCGGTCTGGTCGGGCAGCAAGTGGGGATACGGCGCCAACGTGTCCGTGTCGCGCAGCAGCATGGTTTCGCTGTTCGATTCAACGGCGGCGCCGAGCAGCGACCCGGAGACGAACGAACCCTCGCCGGTGCGTCGCTGCCGGAACAATGCCAGCATCGTTGCCACCAACGATGAAGTCGCCGCGAGTGAGTCCATCGGTGCGAACCGATACCACACCGGCGCGCCACCCTCTGCGGCTGACTCCAGCTGCCAACCGGAGGCTGCTTGGGCGATCGGATCGAGACCCGGCTGGTCGGCACGCAACCCGATGGGCCCGTAGGAACTCACGTGGCAATACACCAGTGCCGGATTGATCGCCTTCAGCGACTGGTAATCGATCGCCAGCCGTTCGGCAGCACGCATCCGGATGTTGTGATGCACGATGTCGGCCCACTGCACGAGCCGCTCGATGACAGGTCGGCTGGCGGGGTTCTGCAAGTCGATGGCGAGGGATCGCTTCCCGCGCTGTGCGCCGAGGAACATCCGGTTCTGGCCCTTCGTGCGCATCCGATCGCCGGTGATTGGCTCGACCTTGATCACCTCTGCGCCGAGGTCGCTGAGCAGCACGGGCGCGAACGGGCCGGCGTAGAACATGCCGAAGTCGAGCACTTTCACACCCTCCAACGGACGGCGCAGCGACTCAGCCGCGCTGGTCCGCGAACGCTCGGCCCGGCTGGAGAACGTCTCGGCCCGGTGCTCGTCGAGTGCCGGAGCTTGGCGTTGCACGTGTGCGGGTGGGTCGGTGCGGAACGGGGCCAACGTCTGGCGGACTGGGCCGAAGCGGCTGTGGTCGAGGTCGACCACGTAGTCGTTGGCGATGACCTGCGGGTCGCGGTACACGGACCCCAGCGGTTGGATCGGCTCACACGGCACGTCGTACTCGCGCATGCCCCCAAGCCATTCGGCCAGCGTCCGCTTGGTGAACGCCTCGCGGATATGCGCGAGAAACTCGGGCGGCGGCAGCAGGCCCTCGAAGTCGAGGAAGTGGCCCATCTCGGCCAGGGTCTCCATCAGGATCGGTGCCTCGGTGAACCCGATCGAGCCGAACTGCAAGAAGTGCCCGTCGGCGCATTTGAAGCACAGCAGCCCGGGTCCGGGGTGCTCCTTGGTCAGGGCCGCCTTGGTGCCCATCTCCGGCGTGATCTTCTCGCCGTCGTGCCAGAGCAGCATCAGCAGTGCAGCAGCACCCTGTTGCAGGCTGGTGCGCACCGGCCCGCCCGCGCCGGTGCGGTCGCGCACGAGCAACCTGGTGATGATTCCGATCGCGGTGAGGTACGAGGTCATCCAACTGGCTGCGGGGAAGCGGTGGAACATCGGGCCGCCACCGGCCGCGATCATCTCGTCCATCAGACCCGTGCGCGCCTGCACGAGGATGTCGTAGCCAGGCAGGTCGGCATCGGGGTGGTTCTGGGCGTAGCCCAGCACCGACGACACGATCAGGTCGGGGAAGCGAGCGCTCAACGAGTCGTCGTCGAGTGAGTGCTTCGTGCGCGAGTCGGCCCGCAGCCCGTGCACCAGCACGTCGGCCGAGGACAGCAACTCATCGAGCCGAGCCCGATCGAGGGGATCATCCAACTCGAGCACGATGCTCCGCTTCGAGCGGTTCCAGGTCTCGAAGGCGGACTGCGCACGCGTCGGGTCGCCTCCAGGTGGCTCGACCTTGATGACGTCGGCACCGGCCTCGGCGAGCAGACGGACTGCCACCGGGCCAGCAAGCCCCATCGTCATGTCGATGATGCGGATTCCCGAGAGGATCGCGTCCATGGTCTCTCCAGTTCGATTCAGTACCGGCGACCCGTTGGCCGCCTCATCAGTGGCCGTCGGCATGTGCCGAGCGGCAGTTGCAGGATGCTGGCGACGTCGTGGCGATGCACTCGCATGCAGACATCGTGCGCTCCTTGCGCCAGGTCAGCCTTCGAGGTCCCAGGAAATCGGGATCGACTCGAACGCGAGCGACAAACCGGAGAGCGGCTTGGCCTGCATCCCCTCGGTGATGCGGTATGGCGGCACACGGCGGTGCAGTTCTTCCATGGAGAGGATCAGCATCTTGCGCGCCAGGTGGAGGCCAATGCAGCGGTGCACGCCGGCGCCGAATGCGAGGTGGCGGTTGCCGGAGCGCTCGGGATCGAACGTGTTCGGATCTTCGAAGACGGTCCCGTCGCGTCCGATGGCCGACGAAGCCCAACCGATCTTCTCCCCGGCCAGCATCTTGACGCCGTGGAACTCGGTGTCGCGGGTGAGGATTCGTCCGTTGTTGACCGTGCCGTAGAGGCGCAAGCATTCCTCGACGGCACCGGGGATCAGTTCGGGGTTCTCGCGAACACGCCGCTGGTCTTCCGGGTGGGTGGCCATGTGCCAGAACTGGAACGACAAGTGCGATGTGGTGGTGTCAAGGCTGGCCATCCACAGCAGGAAGCCGATTCCCAACGCATCGTTGGAGTCGACCGGCTGGCCGTTCACCGTGGCGTTCACCACTTCGCTCATCAGGTCGTCGCCCGGCTCCCGACGACAGCGCTCGACCAGTTCGGTCAGCGCACCGATGATCTTGCCGGCCGCCTCGCTGCGCTCCGGATCCTGGCCACGGAACAGGGTGTGGTTCCAGTCGGCGTACTCGGGTCCGCGCTCCTCGGGGAGGCCGAACATGCGAGTGAACGTCAACGCCGGCACCCGCCCGGTCAGCGACGACACGATCTCGGTCTGGCCCTTGTCGGCAAACTTTTCGATCGCGTCGACGATGGTCTTCAGGAAGAACGGACGGCTCCGCTCCATCACGTTCGTGGCGAACAGTGGCGCGAGCAGCCGCTTGAAGTGCTCATGATCCGGCGGGTCGAGGACCACCGGGATCAGGCGGAACGGCAGGACCGCCGACAGATCGGGCGTACCCGGTTCGGCGATGCCGCCGGCGAGCGAGCGACTACTGAACAGATCGGGAGCTTGGTAGATCTCGCGGACGAGGTCGAGGCCACCCGCCCACCAGATCTTCAGGTACGGGTTGTAGACCAACCCGCCCTTGGCGACGGCACGATCCTGCAATCGCTCGAGGGCGCCGAACATGTCGTCGGCCACTTCGCCGTTCCACAGATCGAAGGTCTCGACGAGCTCGCTCGGCACGTGTGACGGTAGATCCTGCGAAAGATCCACGGATGTTTCCATGAGCGGGGAGAGTAGTTGTCGTCCAGTTGGACAGTTGCCGAAACCTTCGCTGCGGTGGGTGCGCTCAGCGAGTGAACTGTCCGACGATCTCGTCGGTGGTCATCAGCTCGGCCATCTTCCACAGGCCGATCCAACTCGCAGTGTCCACCTCATGGGTGAGGATCTCATGCACCTGCGAGTCCATGTCCGCGCACGCATCCGAGACCACGATCATGCGGAAGCCCTTGTCGAAGCCGTACCGCACGGTGGAGAGCACGGTGCCGCTGGTGGCGACGCCCATGATGACCAGCGTGTCGCGCGCGGAGCGCCGCAGCCAGCTCTCCACGCCGGTGCCCTCGAAGGCGCCCACGCCGGGCTTGGTGAACCGAGCCTCGTCGGCCACCGGTCGCATCGGCTCATAGAAGTCGACGGACTCTGCGGTCGGTCGGGTGTGATCCACCATGATCGTCGGTGTCACGTGTCCGATCAGACACTGTGTGCCGCGAGCGGCAGCGCACACCTTCGCGGCGTGGTCGCCGGCAGCGAACTTGTTGGACGCGTAGTGCTCGAGGATCGGGGTAAGGAAGTCGAGTGCGAGCAGAGCGGTTCGCTGGGGATCGATCGGTAACGCGGTCATAGGTGCTCACTTTTCTACAGGTGTCAGTTGGACGTGTGAACGAGTCCTGGAAAGGCCATCCGGTCGCTCATGTACTCTCCGACGCGAGACCCGCCCGCCGGCCGGGCCGCACAGAAGGTGAGCACGATGGCACAGATCCTGAAGGTCCCCGGCCACGCGGGAACGATCGGTTTCGAACCGCTCGACGAAGGATTGCATACTCCGCCGGCGGATCCGCTGTGGCAGGAGAGCACGTGGGTGTACTGGGGTGATGGGGCCGGCACCGGCGGTGTCGTGCACATCAGCCAGGAGCCGGCCAACGACCGCGGCAGTGTGTTCGTCAGCGCGTACTCCGATGGCGTCGCCTATCGACGGTTGGGGCAGCCCCTCCCGCTCGACACCGTCGGCCGCGCCGCGGGTGGTCATGGCGCAGGTGACTTCGGCATTCATCACGAGGGCGGTGCCACCGCCGTGCGGGGTACCGACCAGGACGTGGAGATCGACCTCACCTTCAAGGACATGCTGCCGTACCCCTCGTTGCTCGCCGTGTTTCCGTCGCTGGGCGATCCGGCGAAGGCCGTCAGCAGTACCTCGTACCAGGTCCCCGGGCAGGTGACCGGTACGGTGCGGCTCGGTAGCCGCACCATCGCCGTCGACGCCATGTCGCAGCGCGGGCACAGCTGGGGCATCCGCGACTACAAGGCCCTCCGTGGAAACGGGTCGCGTTGGTCGACCGGCGGGATCGAGGGTGGGCCGAGGTACCACTCCTACGCCGCCATCCGCGCCGATGGCGCCGTGATGCACGCTGCATACGTGGTGGATGACGGCCAGGTGCACTACGCCGATGACGTGAAGATGATCGTCGAGTTCGACCTCGACGGCGCCAGTGCGCTCGGGGGTCGTGTGGAGCTGACCTGCAACGGCGTCGGCAAGTACGTGTTCCGCTGCGAACTGGAGAACGTCAACCAGTTCAACTACCACGGCCACTTCAGCGTGTGCTTCGGCACGACGACGCTGGATGGCCACTCGGGCGGCCGCGGCTGGTGCGCGTGGGAGATCCACAACGCAGTGCACGATCCCGCTGCCGGTGAGCCGTTCTTCCTCAGGGGTTACACCAAGGATGGCGTGCAGCCCACCGCCGTTCGGTAGGTGCGCCGTCGCTGCGAAGGGTCAATCGGTGAGGTCGAAGTAGTGGCGCCACGTCTCCCACGACGTGGGGATCGCCGTAGCGTCGTCGGCGATGGTGCGCACACCCTCGCTCTCGCGGTACCAGAACTTCGGGGCACGGGCTCGGAACAGCCAACGATCGCCCTCGAGCACATATTCGTCGTGGTACGCGAACTGAAGTGTCGTCCACACCTGCGTCTCAGGGTCCTGCTGTTCAGCGCGGCAGTACACGACGCCGCTGGCGGAGGTGGCGTCGTCGTGGATGTTGACCACCTGAGTGCCGATGGTGTGCACGCTGCGGCTGAACCTCCGCGGGATGACCGAGTAGAACTCCCGTGCACCATCCGGTCCGACCCCGTAGCGACCGAATCGTGCGTCCGACGCGAACAAGGCGCTCATCGACGCAATGTCGCGCTGGTCGAGCGCCAGCGCATAGCGGTGGGCGAGTGACCTAGTCTGCGCGTCGGCGATCAGCCAGTCGTTCATGATGTGTCTCCTGAGAAAGAGGATCTGTGATGGAACTTGAAGGTACCGCAACCGTCGAGCAACTCATTGCCCGCTATGCGCACGCAATCGACGATCGTCGCTTCGACGACGCGGGCCGCCTGTTCGCAACGGACGCCCGACTCGTCGTCGGGCGCCACACGTTCGACGGACGCGACGCGATCGTTGCCACCATGCTCGCCGCGGCTGCCAGCTCCGAACCCGGCAAGCACATCTGCACGAACATCGACGCCGAGGTTGACGGCATGCATGCCACCGTTGCCAGCGACTTCGTGATGATCGCCTCGAACCGCACCGTCGCCAGCGCCGGCCGCTACCTCGACCAACTCATCTGCACGGACGGTCGTTGGCAGTTCCAGCAACGGCAGATCGTGGTGACGATCAAGTAGCCGATCAGGGGCGGGAGTCGTCGTCCCGGAGGTGTGCTTCATCGGTGTAGGCACTCGCAAGGGCCTCGAGGTGTTTGCGCATCCGATGTCGAGCGACGGCGACATCGCCGAGCACGATTGCTTCGGCGATCGCGCGGTGGGCGCCGTGGATCTCGGCACCCAAGTCGTGCACATCGTGGGTTTCCGGATCCGTGGCGCCCGTGGACAGACGGGCGAGCACCGGGACGAAGAGGGCGAACGCCTTGTTCTCGCTGAGTTCCGCGAGCAAGGTGTGAAACGTCTCGAACCGGTCGCGTTCCTCCGCAAGTTCGTGGTGTGCGGGTTCACCTTCGCGCTCGATGTATTCACGGAGGCGGGCGATCTTGTCCTCGTTGATCCCCTCGAGCAGGGTGTCGAGGCAGGCCAGCTCGATGGCCATGCGGGCCTCGGCGACCTGCAACGGCTTGACCCCGACGTACACGAGGAAGCGTTCGGCTGCGGCCACCACGGGGTCGGGGTTGGGCGCGACCACGATCAGTCCGCCGCCAGGGCCACGTCGGGTGGTGGCGAGGCCGCTCAGCTCGAGGATCCTGAACGCTTCACGAACGACGGGTCGGCTTGCGCCGAACCGTTCGGCCAGCGTCTCTTCCGACCCGATCAGTTCCCCGACGGCGAGTTCGCGGGCGAGGATCGCCCGCTCGATCTCCGACGCGATGCCGTCAGCCCGGGTTCGGCCACGGGGTGCACTGGGGATCAAGTCGTCATCCTCATCGTTCCCACACCTTACTGCGACGGCTTGTGCGGAAGGGGCGAAAGCCGCTAATGTAATTGCGAACTTCGAGAATAAGGGGTGCACGCCGATGTTCGAGGACGACCCTGAACTGCAGGCGTTCAGACTTCGCTATCGCGAGTTTCTGGACGCGAACGCTCCGCGAGGTTGGCGCGTGAACGCCACCTCACCCGACACGACCCTCGAGATCCAGCGTTCATGGCTGAGGACACTCGTCGCGGGCGGCTGGGGTGCGGCCCACTGGCCGACCGAGTACGGCGGTATGGGTGCCACGCTGGCTCAGCAGATCGTGATGCAGCAGGAGAACGCTCGTGCTGGGGCTCCCGCGGTGACGATGTTCGGTATGGCGTTGGTGCACGTAGCCGCCACGTTGTTGGAGTTCGGCACGCCCGAGCAACGCCACGAACACATGCCGAGCATCCTGCGCGGGGACGAGATCTGGTGCCAAGGTTTCTCCGAGCCGGGCGCCGGCTCCGATCTGGCGGCGTTGTCCACGCGAGCGGTTCGCGACGGCGACAACTACATCATCAACGGGCAGAAGATCTGGTCGAGCGGCGCCAACCGTGCGGACTGGTGTCTGTTGCTGGTACGCACCGATCCGATCGCGGTCAAGCACAAAGGCATCACCTTCGTGCTGCTCGATCTGCATTCCCCCGGGATCGAGATCCGCCCGATCAAGTCGTTGCTCGGCTCGCAAGAGTTCTGCGAGGTGTTCTTCACCGACGTCGTCGTGCCGGTGTCGAATCGCATCGGCGAGGAGAACGAGGGCTGGCACATCTGCCAGACGACGCTGGCAACGGAGCGCGGTCCGTACCTGCTGCCGGTGGTCAACAAGCTGCGTGGCGAGTGTGCCGAGATGGGTCGCTTGGCCGAGGCCATCGGCACCGACCATGCCGCGCAGGTGGCCGCCAGCTTTCACGCCGAGGTCACCATTCTCAGCGAACTCCTCGACCGCACGCTCATCAAGGCCGCGTTCGGCAAGAGCGGCAACGAGTCATCGATCCTGAAGGTGTACTACTCCGAGTTGTCGCAGCGGCTGACGACGGCCGCGCTGGAGATGGTGGGCCTCGACGCTCAGCTCAGCTGGCCCGAGGCCTTCGACCTGAACTCGGACACGTTCGACGGAAGCTGGGGCATGAGCCATTACTGGAGCTGGTCGTGGACGATTGCCGGCGGCAGCAACGAGATCCAGCGCAACATCATTGGTGAACGGGTGCTGGGCCTGCCCCGCGAGCCCCGTCCGGAAGCAAAGGTACGTTGATGGGCCCGAACGACGAACTCGCGGAAGAACTGCGCGCCTCGGCGCGCAAGGCACTCGACGACCGCATGCCGACAACGGTGTTGCGGCAGGTGATCGACACTGAAGACGGCATCGATCGCAGCCTGTACGCGCTCGCTGCCGATCTGGGCTGGTTGGGCCTGACGTTGCCCGAGTCGGTCGGCGGTTCCGGCGGTTCGTGGCATGAACTGGCGGTCGTGCTCGAAGAGATCGGGCGGGCACTGGCACCGCTCCCCATGATCGCCAGCGTGGTCGTCGCCGCGGGGGCCGTGATGCTCGCCGGCGACGACGAGCAACAGCAGCGGCTGATCCCGGGCATCGCCGATGGCAGCGCTATCGCCACCGGCGCGTTGTTCGGTGCGTCCGGTCGTCCGGATGAGCCATTGGCCGCTCGCGTGGAGCGCAGAGACGGATCGCTCGTGCTCAGCGGCGTCTCCGGATTCGTGCCCGACGCGCACGTGTCGTCGTGGATGGTTGTCGCGGCCACCGACGGTGCAGTGCCGACGTTGGTCGTTGTCGACTCGTCCGCACCTGGAGTGCGGATTGAGCGGCTCGACACCACCGACGTGACGCGCCGGTTGGCGCACGTGCATTTCGATGACGTCGTCATCCCCAGCGCCAACGTGTTGGCCAGTGCGGATGCCCAGCACGTGATCGACGAACTCGTCCGCCGCGCAGGTGTGGCAATCGCTCTCGATTCGGTCGGAGGGCTCGAACGCGTCGTCGAGATCACCGTGGCGTACGTGGGCGAACGCGAGCAGTTCGGGCGCAAGGTCGGCTCGTTCCAGGCTGTGAAGCACCACTGCGCCAACCTGCTCGTGTTCTCCGAGACCGCACGGGTGGCTGGGCGTGCTGCGGCCGACGCCATCGATGGCGCCCGATGGGTGGAGTGGGCGGCGATCGCCAAGTCGTATTCCGGCGACACCTACACCGAGGCCACGCGCATTGCCGTGCAGTGCTTCGGCGGTGTCGGTTTCACCTGGGAGTACGACATCCACTTCTACATGAAGCGGGCGCGGCTCAGCCAACAGCTGTTCGGTAGCCCCACGTATCATCGCCAGTTGCTGACCCGGGAGCTGCGCAGTCGGACAGCCGATTGACCTTTTCCGTTAGCGTTATTAGGATGACCACGCTTTCGCATGTGCAGCGGCTGGAAGCATGTCGACAAGGGAGAACGCGTGCATTTCGACTACAGCGACGAAGAACTGAGCTTTCGTAAGGAGCTGAAAGGGTTCCTCGACGGGGAACTGCCGGTGTACTTCGAGTTCTTCGATCTGCCACAGCAGGAGCGCTTCGATCGCTCGATGGAGTTCGTGAAGAAGCTGGCCGCGCGCGGCTGGTTGACGCCCGCCTGGCCGGTGGAGTACGGCGGCAGCGCGCATGCTCCGTGGCAGCAGATGATCCTGTCCGAAGAGATGATTGCGCACGGTGAGCCGCGTACCGGTCAGTACATGAACGTCAACTGGATCGGTCCGGCCATCATCCTCGCCGGCACACCGGAGCAGAAGGAATACCACCTGACGCGCATCAGCAACGGCAATGTCGTCTGGTGCCAAGGTTTCTCCGAGCCCGACGCCGGTTCCGACCTGGCGGCACTGCGCACCTCCGCGGTGCGCGACGGCGACGAGTACGTGATCAACGGCGAGAAGATCTGGACGTCGAATGCCGGCGTCGCCGAGTTCTGCTTCCTGCTCGCCCGCACCAACTCCGAGGCCCGCAAACAGGAAGGCATCTCGATCTTCCTGGTGCCTACCGCCACGCCGGGCGTCGAAGTGGGCGACATCGACGCGGTGGTGCACCCCGGTGCGTTCCATCACGTGGTGTTCACCGATGTCCGGGTGCCGGCGTCCTGCCGCCTCGGGCCGGAGAACGAAGGCTTCACGATCGTGCGCAAGCTGCTCGCCAACGAGCGTGTCGGCGTCGCCCGTTACCACCGCGCTGCCGGGTATCTCGACCGGGTCGCCAAGTGGTGCGACGAGCGCGGCCTGCTCGACGACTCGTCCGTCATCGAGACGCTGGCGCACGCTCGAGTCGCGTGCGACGCGGCCCGCGTGCTGGTGTACCAGGTGTGGGACGAGCGAACGCGAGGCCTGCATCCCGACGAGAGCGCATGGGTCTACCGCACTGCGGCGGTGAACGCAGAACGTGCAGTCAGCGAGGCTGCGTTCAAGTTGATGGGTGCGGAAGCTCTCGTGCGCCATTCGCACGCCGACAACCAATTCGAGTGGGCCACCACGGCCGGCATCGCCGGTGGATCGTATGAGATGCAGCTGAACTCGCTCGCGCGAGTTCTGCTCGGAACGAAGGGCTGACCCCGATGGAGATGACGCTGTCACCCACCCAAGCGGCGATCTGTGAGGCCTGCACGACCATCTTGCGGCGTGCCGCCGGCCCCGCCCGGGCCAGGGAACTCCGCGCTGAAGGCGGCGCGGACGGTCGGCTCCTCGACCTGCTGGCCGACGCCGGCTACCTTGACCTGGCACTGAACGCCGAGACAGGCCCGCTCAGCGCGGCGCTTGTCACCGAGTTGGCGGCCACGCACCTGGCCTTGGCGCCGATCGGCGTGCGCTCGCTCGTCGTTCCCGCAGTGGCCCCTGCAGGTGATCTGCCGAACCTCGTGGCGATTGTCGACGCGGCCATCCCCGGCCCGGTTCGGTATGCCGCCGAGGCCGAGGCGCTGATCGTGATCGATGGTCACGAGGCCCGCATCCTCCAGGCAGCCGAGTTCACGGCCACGGCGGCCTCCACCCTGTTCGGATACCCGATGGCGACTGTCGAACTACACGGCAAGGGCGTCGATTTGGCGCCTGGCTCGGGTGATGTCGCCCGCCGTTGGTGGCGCGTTGCGATCGCGGCGGAGATTGCCGGCACCGCCCGCGCTGCGTTCGACCTCACGAGCGACCACTTGATCGGTCGCGTGCAGTTCGGCAAGCCGCTGGCAGCGTTTCAGGCGATCCAGCACCGAATGATGGAGACCCATGTCCTCATTGAGGGCGCAAGGTGGCTCGCACGTGAGGCCGCCTTCCACGGTGCACCGGCTGAACGGGCAGCGTCGGCGGCGCTCGCGGCAGCCGAAGCTGCCGGACGCACGCTGTTCGAAGTGCACCAGTTGAGTGGTTCGATCGGCTTCACGAACGAGTACGACCTGACGTTGTCGTCGCTACGCCTGCAGGCGTTGCGTGTGGAGGCCGGCGGCGCTGCCGGGCATTCCAAGGCACTCGTGACGGGCCGTTGGCTGTGAGTCGCAAGGAGCTCACTTCCGGCGAGGTGCTCTACTCGGTGAGCGACGGGGTGGCAGTGATCACCCTCAACCGTCCCGAGCAGGGCAATGCCTTGTCGCCGGCCATCGCCGCCGCATTGGTCGACATCTGGGCCGACATCCGCGACAGCGACGACATCCGTGTCGCGATCATCACTGGCGCCGGAGATCGGCACTTCTGCACCGGTGCCGACATGCAGCGCGCCGCCGACTCTGGTGGCATGCGCGCCGGTGAAGGCCCGATGTCGCAGGAGGTGCGACTCTCCCCTCGTCAGAATCACGTCTGGAAGCCGGTGATCGCTGCGATCAACGGTGTCGCCAACGCCGGAGGCTTGCACTTCGTGGTCGACTCCGACATCGTCGTCGCCTCCACCACGGCCAGCTTCATGGACACCCATGTCACGGTCGGCCAGGTGAGCGGTATCGAGAGCGTCGGCCTCGCCAAGCGCCTCCCGTTGGGGTCCGCGCTACGGATGACCCTCAGCGGCAGGACGCACCGACTCACGGCCCAGCGTGCGTACGAGTTGGGTCTCGTCGAAGAGCTCGCTGAGCCAGCCGAGCTGATGACGCTGGCCATGTCGATCGCCAACGAGATCAAGGCCAACTCGCCTCGCGCCGTCTCGCTGACACAGCAGGCAGTGTGGAACTCGGTCGAGATGGCCTACACCGCGGCGATGGAAGCGGGTTGGGGGTTGGTGCGTCTGCATCGCTATCACCCCGACTCCGTGGAAGGCCCGAAGGCCTTCGCCGAACGTCGTGCCCCGCGCTGGGAAGGCAACAGCGAGTGACCGAGATACTCGCTACAGGCTTTGGCCTGCCAGAAGGACCCGTCTACGACGAGATCGAGGATCGCGTGCTGGTGACCGACGCCTCGGGCGGCGGTGTGTGGGCGGTCCAGCTGGACACCGGCGAGAAGTCGTGTGTGGTGGAGCATCGCAAGGGCATCGGCGGTCTGGCCCTGCACGCCGACGGCGGGTACATCATCTCCGGTCGGAACCTGGCGTGGAAGCGCGGCGACGAGACGTTCACGTTGCTCGAGCAAGCCTTCGGCTCGCCCACGGCTCGGTACAACGACATCACCACGTCACCCGAGGGCGGCGTGTACGCCGGCTCCATCGACTACGACCTGCAGACCGGCAAGGTGCACCATCTGGGCGATCTGCACTACGTGTCGCCCACGGGGGCCTCGCGCGTGGTTGCGTCGGGGATCGAGCTGACAAATGGGTTGGGTGTCTCGCCGGACGGTTCCACGCTGTACCACGTCGACACCGGGCCCCGCGTCCTGTACCGCTACGACATCCTCGACGCCGACGGTTCGCTCTCGGAACGACAGGTGGTTATTCACTTGCCCGACGGCACGCCCGACGGCATCGCTATCGCGGCCTCAGGCCACGTGCTCGTGGCCGTTGGTCGTCACGGTGCCCCAGGCTTCATCTCCGTCGTCGCCCCGAACGGCACCGAGGACGATCGCTGGATCATGCCCTACGAGCACGTCACGAGCGTGTGCATCGGCGGCCGCGACGGGCGCTCGGTCTTCGTCACCATGGGTGGCACCGCGAAAGCGGACGAGCGGTTGGGTGTGGTCGCCAGGATCGACCAGCAGGTAGAGGGACTTCCCCGCCCGCGTGCGCGTGTGCGTCCCGTCTGAGGGCAGTGCCCTCCGCCGTCTGACGATGCTCAGTCGCGGTGCAGCGCGAGGCCTTGGGCGTTGTAGAAGAACCCGCCGGCGGTGACCATCGTGCGGCGAGCGTTCGCCACCTGGCGGACTCCTGCTCGTCCCTGCAGTTGGTGGATGGCCTCGCGAATGTGGCCCGAACCTTGGCTGCCGCCTTCGGACAGCGCGCCACCGTGCGGGTTGACCGGGATACGACCGTTGATGAGAATCCGGTTCTTCTCGGCGTCCCAGTTCGCGGCGAGGAAATCGCCTGCTTCACCGCGTCCGCAGAAGCCGATGTTCTCCAGCCAGTTCAGGGTGATGATCGTGAAACCGTCGTAGGGGAAGTAGACGTCAATGTCGTCGATCCAGAAGTCGCTCTTGGCCTTGAGCGCTTTCGCTACGACGTGATGACCATGATGCTCGAGCGACACGGTCTGGTCCTCGACGTTGGCATCGACCATGCCGAGTACGGCGGCGTTGATCATCACCGGAGAGAAGGGCAGGTCGCGAGCACGTTCCGTGGTGGTGATGATGAACGCGTCGGCACCATCGACCGGCACGTCCATGTCGAGCAGGCACAACGGCCAGCGCACCATGCGCGCGGACATGTAGTCGTCCATCGTCATCGGCTCGCGCATCGCGGCCCCTGGGTTGTCCTGTGCGTTCGAGCGATCGTTGATTGCGACCAGACCAAATCGCTCCTTGGGCACGTTGTACTCGTGGATGTAGCGCGATGCCCAGGCGGTGTAGCCGATGGGGCCCCACATCGTGTCGGGGTTTCCGCCGGGAGCGATCGCAGGCATCACCCTGCGGAACGGATCGCGCAATGCCGACGCAGTGAAGAACGCATGGCGATACGGCACGTGGTACACCAACACGGTGTCGCAGACACCGGCATGTACGGCGCTCGCAGCCTGGATCACCTGGTTGACGAACGGGATCGGCGGGTTGGACCACCACGTGAGCTCGGGGATGCCGAGCGTGTTCTGCAGGTCGCCAGCACTGACGCTGGACGGGCCGCAGATACCGTCGATGTCGGAGGCCTTGAGGCCGCACTCACGGAGCAACTTCGAGCACGCTTCCGCGGCGAGCGACAGCGGTGTGCGATCGGTGTTGTGCGCGCTGAACCCGGTGGTGGCCGCACCGGCGAACGCCACCTGGTCCTTCATCGGATTGCGTGACGAGGTGCTCATGCCGCACCGCCTACGAGACGGAAGGCGGGGGTGGGCACACCGGCCCGGTCGAACCAATCGAGCGTCACCCGCTGACCGATCGCGATCTCCTCGTTCGGGCTGCCGATCACCGTGGCGGTGAAGCGCAGACCAGCCTGCTCGTCGAGTGCGACGCTCGCCACCGGATACGGCGTCGAGTAGTCGACGCCAGGGGCCTGCGGGCCCTGATGGAGAAAGATCAGCAGATCGATCACACCATCGCCGGTCACCTCCGTGGCCGCCACGTCTGTCGACCAACACTTCGGACACATCGGGCGCGGCGGGTGGTGGTACGTGCTGCACTCGCCACATCGATTGATCAGCAACAGGTGCTCCAACCGGCCGGCGTAGTGCGCCGCGGAGTCGCGGTCGATGCCGAGGTGGGCAAACGTCGACACGAGGTCGCTGTCTGAAATGGATCTGCTCATGGCGACATCCTCCCACTTGCACCTGTCCCGCCGGAGGGCTCGTCCAACTGCGTGGCCTTGCGATATGTGGCCGAACGCAGCCTCAGACGGCGGCACCGGGCACGTGCGACGCAGGCTCCTCCCACCAATGAGATGGTGTCGACGGTTCGACGAACCGGAACTGAAGGCCAGCGACCGTCACCGACGTCCCGACCAGTGCAGCGGGGCCGGCGCTGACGTCGACGCCGGTGAGCCGACCCCGACCATGCGTCTCGCTGGGGACGAAGCGGAGGGCACCTCGGTCGAGCGCCAACTCAACGACGCCCTGCGGCCGAGGGGTGAGTGGCCCGCCGACCACTTCCGCCCAGCGTGCCGCCGCGCGGGCGGGATCGGGCACGCTGATTTCCGCAGCGAGGATCTCGCCAGCGATGTGCGTGCGAATGTGCGACGGCCAATCCGGCCCGGCCCACCGCCAGTGGTCAGGTGTTGCGGCCCAGTCGATCGCAAGCAGCGTTCCGCCGACGGATGCGTTGCTGAGGTGCAGCTCCTTCGCGTCGGGATAATCGATCTCCCAGTCGATGGTGACGCCGGCATCGTCGAGACGTCTCCTCACCGGTTCCAGATCACTGGCCTGGAGGATCACCATGTAGCCACCGTCGCCGAATCGTGCGTGGAATCTCGAGGTTGCGTCACCCGGGACTGCGGGCGACGCAAGCTCAAAAATCGTGGCGCCGATCGGCATCCAGGCGTTGGAGATCCCGTGCAGCTGCGCGGTCGTGCCGTCGTCGCGAAGGCTCACCGACAGACCTAACGCGCGGCGTGCATCATCGACCGCTCGGTCGAGGTCTCCGACGAGCGCGGTGATCTGGCGGAGTCGCCACCGGACCTGGCGGGGTGTACTCACGCGTTGGGCCGATCCGCTGATGACCGCAACCCGCCGTTCGAGCGCCCCATAGCTGTGTCCCCATTCTGTCGGCCGAGCCAACAGCTCGGTGGTCCAGAGAGCGCAGCGTAGACATTTCCGACGAGGCGATCGGTTGGACGGCCAACGGCCAACGGCCAACGGCCAACGGGAGGTGGGAGGTGGGAGGTGGGAGGTGGG
>CAIXHI010000057.1 GCA_903919215.1 uncultured Acidimicrobiaceae bacterium | reverse complement strand
TCGCGTTCCTCGATGACCGCTCGCTGCTGCCGTTCCGCATGCCCGAGCCCGGCGTACTGCTGGTTCCCGTCGCCATCGGCGTGGCGCTGTCGGCCGCGACGTTGGCAGCAGCCTTCCAGGACGATGTCCTGGGCGGGTCCTTCGGGTGGCGACAGCCGCTCGGTCTGATCAGCGGTGTGGCCATCGTCATCGGCATCGTGCCTGGTCTGGTCGCGGTGTCGGACGGTCAGTGGGGGATGCCCGATCGCACGCTGATGTCAGTGCTCGCGCAACTGCCCGCCAACCCGGCGGAGGGTGACTACCGGGTGTTGTGGATCGGCGATCCCCAGGCCATCCCGGTGGCGGCCTACACGTATCAGCCCGGTATCGGATACGCGATCACTGACGACGGACCGATCACGCTCGAGAACCACTGGGCTGGTCGGCCATCGCCCGTCGAAAAGGAGATCGCGGCGGCACTGCGCTCTATCGCCTCTGGCTCGACCTTGCGTGGCGGCCGCCTGCTCGCGCAGTACGGCATCCGCTACGTCGTCGTGCCGGTCGCCGACGGGGCCAACGGCACCATCGACCATCCCCTGCCGGCGCCGATCGGGCTCGTCGACGTGTTGGAGGACCAACTCGACCTTGCTGCGCCGCTGACTCGCCCGCCGAACTACCTGATCTACGAGAACACCGCCTACACGCCGACGCGCTCGATCCTTTCGCCGACGGGCGCCAAGGCCAGCAGCGAGGCCGGAAAAGAAGCGCTCGCTCAGGCCGACCTACGCGGCTCCACACCGTTCGCCATCGGCGCCCCCGATCGCGGTGACGCCACCGGTGATGTCACCGCTGGAACCTTGCACGTTGCGGTCCCGTTCGACAGCAAGTGGAAGCTCAGCGTCGACGGCGTCGCCATCCCGGCACGTCGCGCGTTCGGCTCCACTATGGCCTTCGACATCCCTACCGCGGGTCGTGCGGTGCTCACCTACGAGACGCCCGTGGTTCGCACACTGTGGGTGCTCGCACAGGTGGTCGCATGGCTCGCGCTCGTGCTCACTGCCAGCCAAGTACGTCCGCTGCAGTGGTGGCGCCGCCGACAGCGCATGGCGGGTGCCCGGCTCTCCGGCGCGGCATATGAGGCGCTGGTCGACCTGCGGACGCCGCTCACACCCTTGGGCGGCATGTTGCCAGTCGCCGGCGAGGACCACGACGACGAGTTCGGCAACGACTGGCCCGCGCCTGAGCCGTGGGACGATGTTCCGATCGCGCCCGATCCGTGGGCCGAGTCGGCCGAACTCGTGGAAGCACCGGAGGAACCGACGTTCGGTTCCGACGACACCGACTGGGATGCTGGCCGCTGGGAGGCCGGGTCGTGAATCGTCGCCTCCTCACTCTTGTCCTCGTCGTGCTGTTGCCGCTGGGCTTGTTGTTCGCTGCGGCGCAGACATCGCCCGACCCAGCCGCAACCCCCACGTACGCCAACCTGGCAGCGCCCTCGATGCCGTTCGTGCCGCACCTCAAGTTCTTGACCTCCAGTTGGTTCTGTGCCGGGGTGCCACTCACCGACAACGGTCTTGGCGGCACGATCGCGGTCGCCAACCCTGGCGACACTGCCCTGTCGGGTCACCTCACTCTGTTCACCGACGAGGTGGGCGTCGCTCCGGTGGAATCTGATTTCGAGGTACCGCTGCGCGACACGTACAAGGTGGCGATCGGAAACCTGCTGCCTCGTGGCAACTATGTCTCGGCGATGGTCGAGATCGCCGGCGGTGGCGGATTTGTCGAACAGCGTGCTGAGGCGGCCAACGGCGATTCCGTGAGCGCGTGCGTCAACAGCACCTCGGGCACCTGGTACTTCGCCGATAACTACACCCAGGGTGACAGTCAAGAAGACATCGTCATCACCAACCCGTTCCCGGACGACGCGATCGTCGACTTCACGTTCGCTGGCACGGATGGCACTCGCC
>CAIXHI010000056.1 GCA_903919215.1 uncultured Acidimicrobiaceae bacterium | reverse complement strand
GGCGAGTGGACACGTTCGTTGTATCGCTCGCACGGCTACCACGCCGTGCACGACCTGGCACAGGCCAAGGGCGGCGATGAGATGGTGTTCGCCTATCCGGCAAACCTGCGCGTGTTGCAAGCCGCCGACGGCGTGATCGTCCATTCGCGGCACTCTCAGCAGTTGGCGCAGCAGTGGCACGGGGTCGAAGCGGCTGCCGACTGGCACGTGATTCCGCTGCTCCGCGAGCCGATGGCGACGTCCATCGAAGCGCGTGCTGCGGCCCGGCAGTCCTTGGGCATTGGTCCCGACGAGTTCGTGGTGAGCACGTTCGGTCACGCAGCCCCCACGAAGCTGGTCGACCGTGTGGTGGCGGGCTTCGCCGCCAGCACACTCGCTACCCGCCCGCACGCTCGCTTGGTGGTGGCGGGCGAACCGGTGCCAGGACCGTTCGGCGAGGGTGTGGTTGCGGCGGTGGAGCGGCTGGGTGCCGATCGCGGCAAGGTCACCGGACGGCTTTCGGCGCAGGACTACCGAAACCATCTGCTGGCGTGCGATGTGGCGGTGCAGTTGCGCACGAACAGCCGCGGAGAAACCTCGGCAGCGGTGTTGGACTGTATGAATGCCGGCGTGCCGACGATCGTCAATGCACACGGCTCGGCGGCCGATCTGCCGACGGGCTGCGTGAGCATGCTGCCCGACGAGTTCACTGACCAAGAGTTGGCGCAGGCGCTCGATTCACTGGCGGACGACGCTGGTCGCCGTGCAGCTGTTGGCTTGGCCGGGCAGGAGCTCGTGCACAGCGCCCACAGCCCGGCTGTGTGCGCAGCTCAGTACGCGAACGTCATCGAGAGTGTCGCCAGCGAGTTGCACCATCGCTCTGGTGTCCGTGCCCATCTCTCCGCGTCGGCGCGGACGGCGCAGGTGCGTTCCGATTTGGAGGATTTGGCAGCTGCCTTGTCCCGATCATTGCCGCCCCGGCCGCGCACTGCACAGTGGCTGGTGGATGTCGGCGGCGATTCCGCCGGGCGGAGCCGAGCCAATCTGGCAGCTGGTTCGACGGCGGTGCTGCGGGAACTGTTGCTGAACCCACCTGCGGGCGTGCGCGTCGAGCCGGTGTATGCGACGCCCAAGCATGGTCTGCGCTACGCGCGCAGCTTCACCGCGCGACTCTTGGGTATCAGCCTGTGGGGTGTCGCCGACGACCCGGTCGAGTTCGCCGCTGGCGATGTGTTCGGCTGGCTCGACGGCGTCGGTCGAGTCGGTTCGGCGGGCGATGAGTGGATGACGACGCTGCGTGCCGCCGGGGTAGAGATCAGGGACTCACTCGTTCCAGAGTGATCGACTCCACGGTCAACGCGCTGCGTACGTCGCGCGATGTGCGGAACTCCCACACCGTTGTGGCATCGACGGTGAAGTCGATGGTCAGGGAGCGTGACTCGCCGCCGGTGCCGACGATTGGCGCCTCGCGCACCGAGCCGAGCACGGGCGACGACACGTCGAACGTGCCGATCGCCGCCGGTGAAGCGTCAGACGCCGAGTACTGCAGCGTGACTCGGTAGTGGCCGGGTTCGAGCGGAATGTACGGCCCGTAGCTGAAGATGCCGGTTCTGTCGCCGCGCTCGGCAACGGCGTACGTCTCTGGCGCGACGCCGACCAACAGTGGCAACTGGTTGCCTTGCCAGGTGAGCGGGAACAGGTCCTGGGGCATTGCCGAGAGCACCACGAGACGGAAACCGAGGCCACCAGCGTGCGTGTTGTCGAGCACGGGCGGACCGAAGTTGGTCTGGAGGTCGAATTGCTCGGCGAGCAACCCGACCTCGTCGGGTGGGCCGTACAGCGCGATCACCACGGGAACGCCGCCCGGGTGCCCGGTGAGCGCCCGCTGGATCATCGTCGCGGTCCCAGAGGCGGGGTCGAGGAGGCGCCCGTCGATGTGCGGCGCGTAGACCCCGCTGACGGTGCCTGACAATGCCGCCATTGGAGCGAACGCCGTATACGCGTCGAATGGCACGGTGTCCATCTGCCGTTCGAACCACACGATCTCGTCGAGTGTTCGCTCGCTCAGGTTGCCGGCCTGCCGGTACAGCAGGTCGTACCGCGGTGAAACGTTGTACGGGTGATAGGCGGACGGGTCGTACGCCGGTGGCGCGAGATGCATCCAAGCCAGCAGACCCAACACGATTGCAGCGCCGGCTGGAGCCGAGCGCACGCCGACCACGACTGCGGCACCGACCACGGCTGCTGCCAGCAGGAAGAACCATGCGCCGTCGGGCAGGCGCAACGAGTCGGGCACGCCGAACGCGAGCAACGCGATCCACAGACCGGCGATGAGTAACAGCACACGCGTGCGGGCGCCGGTAGTCGCCCGTCCGATGCCGATGACGAGCAGTACCCCGAAGGACGGGTACATGAACGACCAGTAGTACGAGACCTCGAGCCCGTCACCCTTGCGAATGAACTGATCGGCCCATTGGTAGAAGTACTGGAACGCGCACAGGACGAGCGCGGTGATTTCGGTGCGATCGAGCCGGATCCGGCGCACGCGAGCGATGCTGACATACGCGAGCATCACGATCGGCGGACCGTAGATCCAGGTGAACTTCCACAGCCACTCGTGTCGCGGAGAACGCAACGCGTCGGGGCCCGGCGGATCGCGCAGGAAGTCGATCGTGGGCTGGTACACGTTGTGGATCCCGTAGCGCCAGCGGAACCAGAGCAGTCCTGCCAGCAACGTCGCGATCGCCATTGCACCGATGCCGGCGACGATCGCCAACCGACCCCGGTACGTTCCTGCGCCGAACCAGATGGCGACGGCCACCGGCGCCATGAGCACGGTGAGCGATGCCGGGTTGGCCACTGCCAGCAGACCGACGAGCACCCCAATCGCGGCAACCGACCACGGCGACTGACGAACACGCAGGCACAGGAAGACCAACAACAGGCCATAGGCCACCACTGCGTACTCGCTGTAGTCGGTGAAGAACGCGCGCACGAACATCGGCATGGTCACCAGCACGGTGCCTGCCAGCACCTCCTGTGCGACGGTCCACTTCCACCGTCGGCCCAGCCGCCAGGCGGCAGCGAGAATGCCGGTGGAGAGTACGAGTCGCCACACGAGTCGCCCGGCGATCGGTCCCAGCAGCCTCGAGAACCCGTAGTTGGGCAGGTACTGCGACCAGCGTGTGATGAAGTAATGCTGTTGCCCGACGCCGGCGATCAGATCGTCGAGGTTGGTGGCGTAGCCCGTATAGAAGATCGGGTCGAGTGGATTCGGGGTGAGCCCGTAGTTCTCTGGTCGCAGCACCGCGTACAGGACGAGGGACAGCGCCAAGGCGCGCAGTGCAGTCCAGCCGAACCGGGTGGAGAGTAGG
>CAIXHI010000055.1 GCA_903919215.1 uncultured Acidimicrobiaceae bacterium | reverse complement strand
GGCATTGCTCGAGGCCTGGCGCCGCGACCGTGCGGAGTTGCTCACTTTGGCGCACACGCTCGACCCGTCGGCGCGTGTGCCGTGGTACGGGCCGGCGATGGCTGCCCGTTCGTTCATCGCCGCGCGGTTGATGGAAACGTGGGCACACGGGCAGGACATCGTCGATGCACTCGGTGTCGGGCGTATGCCGACGTCACGGCTCAAGCACACGGCGCACATCGGCGTGCGGGCACGACCGTTTGCGTATCTCGTCAACTCCATGGCGTTGCCCGAAGTGCCGGTGTACGTGGCGCTCACTGCGCCGGACGGCTCGCTGTGGGAGTGGGGTGAGCCTGGGGCGAACAGCGTGCGCGGTCCGGCCCTCGACTTCTGCCTGCTCGTCACACAGCGACGCCACCTGGACGGCACACGCCTTGCGATCGAAGGTTCAGCAGCGCTCGAGTGGATGCGCATCGCACAGGCGTTTGCCGGCGGTGCCGGAGGTGGCCGACGCGCAGGTCAGTTCGGGCCGATCACAGGTCGCTGATGCGCTTGAAGATCTCCACCGCGGTGGCCCCGCCAGTGCCGTACTGCTGAGCGAGGGCGCTGAGGCGGGTCTCGATCCGTTCGCGAAACGCTTGCACCTGCGCTTCGTCGACTGCCTTCATCGTGCTCTCGAACTGACTCTCATGTGCCTCGAGCGCGTTCAGTTTGGTCGTCACGAAGTGCGAGACGTCCTCGACGTGGTCGGGCTCGTCGGCCTCCCACAGCAGCAGGTGATCGGGTCGGTGCGACGGGAGGCCGTGATCACGGAAGAAGTGCGGATCGCGTGCAGCGACGATGCCGTCACATGCGAGTAGTCCTGCGTGCCGATGATCAGGATGCAGGCGATAGCGCTTCCACGGATCGTGTCCGAGGACGACTGCCGGGCGCAGCGTGCGGATGACACGAGCAACCTCGCCGCGCAGCCACAGACTGCTGTCGAGCTCACCGTCGACTTGATCGAGGAATATGACGGTGCCCGCGTTCGCGCCGCTGAGTCGCCGGGCCGCTTCGCGTTGCTCGTCGCGCCGTGCGGTGATCAACGCCGCGATGTCGGCATCCGGGTTCCAGGTGCCCTTTGAGCCGTCGGTGAGTACGAGGTGGTGCACCGTGCACCCGGCAGCGGCCCACTTGGCCAATGTGGCGCCGGCGCCGAACTCCACATCGTCGGGGTGCGCGCCGATCGCCAGTGCCGACTGCGGCACCGGAAGGTCGTACGAGATCAGACGTGGGCCGGGTTGGGGTTGGCCGGGTTCGTTAGCAGCCATGTGGGCAGCACTTCCTGCACCAACGGGTGCGCGAGGTCGGATGGGGTGTCGATGTCGATCGCCAGCAGTGGATCTCGACGCACTGCTACGGGCAGGCCGGCGGCGAGCGCCTGGTCGAGGTGCCGGCGGAACGACGCTGGCCCGTAGGCAAACTCGAACGGCATCGAGGACGGCACGGCGATCACGTTCGTGCCGTCACAGCGTGCATCGGGTACCAGCGTCAGCGTCTCGGCGATGATGGTGTCGGCAAGGCGACGCGCGCGTGGCAGATCGCCGTGGGCGACGACGACATGACTGGCCCCTCGCTGGCGCAGATCGCGGAAGCTGTCGTTGACCGCCGCATTGAGGCCGACACCCGGATGCCAGAGGACGGTGGCGCCGTTGGCGGTGGCCCATTCGGCGACGCCGCCGTCATCGCACGCTACGAACACGGGGAGATCGCCGGCAGCGGCAAGCACCCGCTCGGCCGTCCAACGGGCGAGTCGCTCACGGTGCGATGGCGACAAGACGGGCGCGAGCCGCGCTTTGGCGGCGGCGAAGGCCTTCACCGGCACGAGCACGACGCGATCCACGGATGGCATCGTAGAGTCCCGGAGCCTCCGCTGCGCCTACGCTGTCGGCCATGTCGATCAATGTCGCCGTGATCGGTGCTGGCTCGTGGGGTACCACCGTTGCCGCGCTGGCTGCGGTGAATACGCCCACCGTGTTGTGGGCTCGGCGAGCCGAACTCGCCGAGTCGATCAACCGCGACCATGTGAACATCGACTATCTGCCGCAGTTCACGCTCCCCGAGCAGTTGCGGGCGACGACGTCGCTGCGTGATGCGGTGGTGAACGCCGACGTGCTGGTGATGGCGGTGCCGTCGCACGGCTATCGGGACGTTGCCGCGGAGGCTGCGCAGTATCTACGTGCGTGGGTGCCGGTGGTGAGCCTTACCAAGGGTCTCGAACGAAGCTCCCGCAAGCGGATGAGCGAGGTCACGCGCGACGAGATGCCCGGTCACCCTGTGGCGGTGCTGACCGGGCCGAACCTGGCGAAGGAGATTCTCGCCGGGCAGCCAGCGGCCAGCGTCGTCGCCGTCGACAACTCCGATATCGCCAACGAGTTGCAGCGCATCTTCAGCCGCCCCAGTCTGCGCGTGTACACCAACACCGACGTCGTGGGCTGCGAGGTCGGTGGCGTGGTGAAGAACGTCATCGCGATCGCAGCTGGCATGGCCGAGGGCATGGGCTTCGGCGACAACACCCGTGCGACGTTGATCACCCGTGGTCTGGCGGAGATGACGCGGCTCGGTATCGCGATGGGCGGGCAGGCGGCGACGTTCGCCGGCCTCGCCGGAATGGGCGACCTCATCGCCACGTGCTCATCGAAGCAGAGCCGCAACAACATGGTCGGCAACCAGTTGGGTGAAGGTCGCTCGATCGAGGACGTGCTGGCCGACATGAACATGGTGGCTGAAGGTGTGAAGAGTTCACCGAGTGTGCTCGACCTCGCCAAGCGCTACGGCGTCGACATGCCGATCACGGAACAAGTGGTGGCCGTCTGCCACCAGGGGCGCTCCGCGAAGGAAGCCCTGGGCGCGCTCATGCAGCGCGGCCGCAAGAGCGAGATGGAGTAGAGCAACATGATCACCACCGGAGTCACCGGCGGGCGTTGGCGCGCCTCGGTCAACGCATGGGGAGCGATCGAGCCGTGGGACGGCAGCCCCGTGCTCGACTGGCACGTCGCCGCCGACGACCGCTGGCACACACCCGCCGACGAACCGGCCGTGCGCCAGAAGCGTCTTGGTGGCACGGCTGTGGTGGAGACGCGCCTGCGGATCCCCGAGGGCGACGCCGTGCACCGCGTGTATTCCGTTGCCGACCATGGTGGTCTCACGATCATCGAGGTCGAGAATATGTCAGCGTTACCAATCGCTGTGGCGTTCACCCGCGGCGACCTGCTGACGGTACTGCCGCCGACAGCGCCCATCCAGGGAATCACTCTTCCCGCGGGCAGTATCGCCGTCCCGGTCGGTCACAAGGCCACGGTGACCGTTGCTCTGCGCCACACCGATCCTGTCGCAGGGACGCTGCCGAACGGCTTGGCCACCGCCACCGGCGTGGTGCGTGGCTGGACGGCGACCACCGAACGGGCCAGTCGGTTGCTGTTGCCCGATGCGCCGGTGGGGCCACGGGTCGTCGCTGCTCGCTGCGAGCTGCTGCTGAACGGCCCGGCACACCCCGAAGACGATCCGCTCGCGTTCCTCATCGCCCTGGGGCAGATGGTGCGCATGGGTGAAGGGGCGGCGTCATGGATTCCCGACGTGGCCCATGCACTGGAGCTCGCGGCCAAGGGTGATGTGCGCGACTGGCGTCTGGCCGCAGCGTTGGATGCCGCCGAGATCGTGCTCGTGCATGCTGGTGAGCAACGTGCTCGACGCGACCTCGCAACCATGCGTGCTCGCCTGGCACCGTCGACAGCATTGTCCGCGGACGAACCATCCGACCCGGTGTTGTTCACTGCCTGGGTTGAACGGCGTCTGTGCGCAGCGAGTGAACGCGGTGGCGACCTACTGCCTGCCGGCCTCCCCGAAGGGTGGGCGGGTACCAACTTCGAGGTCTACGGTCTGCCCACCGGCGCGGAATCGACGGTGTCGTTCGCGGTGCGCTGGCACGGAGCTCGTCCGGCGGTGCTGTGGGAGCAGAGCGGCACTTCGGTCGCGTTGAGTGCGTCGGCGCTGGCGCCGGAGTGGGCGACGACCGAGTCAACGGGGGAGACCCTGTGGCCGGTGCCGCCGGGTCTGGCTCCCGCCGACGGCGTGTCGTTCAGCTGAGCTCGGGTGGGTCGGCATGTGTGACTGCCTCGTGGCCTTGCCCGCCGCCACACTTCTCGGTGCCACTCTCTTCGCCAAGAACAGCGATCGACCTCCGTCAGAGGTGCAGGTCGTCGAGTGGTCGCCGCCGCGGCACGACACCGGTCCGCTGTGCGTGACCCACATCAGCGTGCCGTCATTCGACGGTGTCACCCTTGGATGCGTGCTCTCACGTCCAGTGTGGGGGTGGGGTGCCGAGCACGGTGTCAACGAGTCGGGTGTGGCGATCGGGAACACCGCGGTGTTCACCACGCTGGATCCGCGAGGTGCGCCTGTTGGGTTGACCGGGATGGATCTCGTGCGGTTGGCGCTCGAACGCGCCTCCACCGCATCCGCCGCCGTCGAAGTGATCACGGCCTTGCTCGGCGAGTTCGGCCAGGGCGGGAGTGGGCACGATCCGGCATTCGCCCCCGGTGGTCGGCCGTACTGGAACTCGTTCCTCATCGCCGACCCGTCCTCCGCCTTCGTTGTCGACACCAGCGGCGGTGACTGGGCGGTGGAAGCGGTGACCGACGTGCGGGCGATCTCGAACCGCACCACGATCCCGAGCTTCGACGCCGTACACCGCCACCCGCGGCAGCCGGTCGAACGTCTCGTCGATCCGCGCTGGCATGCGTCACAGCGAGTGTTGGCCGAGCGACCGGTCACCGTCGAGACGATCGCCGCTCATTTGCGCTCGCACGATTCCGCTGGCGACCCAGGGTGGAGTGTGTGCATGCACGTCAAGGGCGTCGAGTCGACGACCGCTTCGATGATCGCGGTGCTGCGCCCCGGTGGCGATAGCGAGGTGTGGGCACTCACCGGTAGCCCGTGTGAGCACGAGTACACCCGGTTCGGCCTGCGCGGCGGCACCGCCGGTGTGGGCGGCTGACCGTAGGCTGGCGTGATGGCCGGCCCCGCACCCACTCGCGCCATCGAGAAGGAACTGTGGGCCGATGGCTACGACGTCGTCGTCGGGATCGATGAAGTAGGTCGCGGCGCATGGGCCGGACCGTTGATGGTGGGCGCCGCCATCCTGCCCCGCGACAAACGCGTCAATGGGGTGCGCGATTCGAAGATGCTCAGCGAGAAGAACCGCGAGGCGTTGTTCGATCGCATCGCGTCGTGGTGCGACGCGTGGGCCGTCGGGGCCGCGTCGCAAGTGGAATGCGATCAGATGGGTATGGCTGCCGCTCAGAAGTTGGCCGCCGAGCGGGCGATCCACGCGCTGGGAGTTCGGCCCGATGCCGCCGTCGTCGATGGCAAGTGGGACTTCGTCACGCCCCATGTGCGCCATGTCGAGATGAGGGTGAAGGCCGACCGCATCTGCCTGTCGGTGGCCGCCGCCAGCATCCTCGCCAAGGTCACACGCGACCGACTGATGCGCGAGGACGCGCAGCACTATCCCCAGTGGAGTTTCGACACGAACAAGGGCTACCCGTGCCATCTGCACAGGGCCGCATTGCAGGCCTACGGCCCCTGTGCGATCCACCGACGTTCGTGGGTGTTCATGGAGCACTACGTGCCGTGGCCGGGCGTACAGCGCACTCAGCAGCCCATACAGCCGAGTCTGTTCTGACCATGCCCGACGTGATCGTGATCGGCGCTGGCCTGGCCGGTCTCCGTGCAGCCGTCGACCTCATCGCCGCGGGCGCCGACGTCGTGGTGCTGGAGGCCCGCGACCGTGTGGGAGGTCGAGTCTGGAGCCATCACTTCGCTGACGGTCAGGTGGCCGAACGAGGTGCCGAGTTCATCGATGGCAACCACACGGAGGTGCTGGCGCTTGCTGCTCGGTTCGGGCTGGAGCTCACCGAACGCGACTCGACGCTCGACGTCGAGGCTGCGCTCGTCGACGCTGCTGGTCGCGGAGTGCCCTACCACCTGCACGCGTCGCTGATCGATGACTGGCAGGCCTGGGAAGCTGCGCTGGAAGTGCTGCAGCCGAACGAGGACTTCGAATACCGCACGCTCGCGACCACGATGGAGTCGCTGTCCCTGTCGGCATTGTCTCGGTTGGTGATCGGCCGCGATATCCGTACCGAGTTCATGCTGCCGCCCGAACATGTCAGCCAGCGCTTCGCCGCCGAGATCGCCTCGCGTCAGATCGCCGGTCAGCGTGAACGGCACCGCATCGTTGGCGGGAACGATCGTCTTGCCACCGTGCTCGCCAACGAACTCGGCGATCGGGTGCGTCTGTCCACTCCGGTGCGCTCACTCGATGCCGACACCGGCGCGGTGGCGTTGGTCACGGGGGAAGTGCTGCAGGCGCCGGCGGTCGTCGCTGCAGTGCCGCTGCCCGTGCTGTCGCGGTTGTGGCCGCAGATACCGCATGGCCTGTCCGGTGTGGGGTACGGCATCGGCGGCAAGATCAGCATTCAGTTCGAACGGCGCATCTGGCGCGACTACGGCCGCAACGGCACCGTGCTGTCCGACCGCGCGTGGGGCCACCTGTGGGAGACCACCGACGATCAGGTTGGCGATCGCGGAATCCTCACCAGCCTGTTGTCGTCACACGACGGAGCGGCGTTCGCCGCGTTGCCGGAAGGCCCCGATCTGCTGGTGCGCGACATCGAGCGGTTGTTCCCCGGGGCCAAAGGGCTGGCCGGCGAACGGGTTCACACCGACTGGACGAACGATCCCTACAGCCTGGGCACCTACACCTGCTTCGGGCCCGGTCAGTGGAAGCTGGCGCAGGCGCCGTTGCACAGCGCACACGGCCAGTTGTGGCTGGCGGGTGAGCACGCCGACGGTTTCAGCGGCTTCATGGAAGGCGCGTTGCGCAGCGGCGCACGTGTGGCGGCCGGGGTGCTCACACACTCACGTTGATGATGAACTCACCCTCGGGGTTGATCTGGCACACGCCCTTGATCGTTCCCTCGTGGGTGAAGCGCATCGCCAGCGTCTGCCCGGCCGACACGAAGAACGGCCCGATCATGTAGTCGCGGATGTCGTCGTTGACGATGCGGATCGACTCGCCGACCTTCACATCGAGTGTCTGCGGCATGATCGACACGACTTCGCCGGAGTCGATCTTGTTGCCGGTGCCGAAGGGCACCTTGTATTCGTATGTGGCTGGGTCTTTGGAGCCGATGGGGCTGCTCTCGGCGCCGCCAATACCGGAGTCGCGGCTGACACCGCATGCGGTGGCGGTGAGCGTCAGTGCGAGGGCGCCGGCGATGAGCGCACGAGTGATACCGACGCGGTTCACTTCACACCTCGCTCGAACAGGATCTGCAGGTCGGCGGCAATACCGTCGCGCTCGATACCGAAGGGCCACGTGAGCACGATCGTGCCGGTGGCGTCCACGACGTAGAGCGCAGCGCTGTGGGTGACCTCGATCGCACCATTGGCCTTTTCGGTGACCGAGAACTTCACGCCGAAGGCATCGGCTGCAGTCTGGAGCGCGTCGGGATCGTCGGTGCGCAGGGCGTGGGCGGTGGGCACGAAGCTCTGCACGTACTTGGTGAGGTTCTCGCCGGTGTCACGGCCGGGGTCGACGGTGATCATCGCCAGATCGACCTGGCCAGCATCGGCACCGACGTCCTTCAACGCGTTCTTGACTTCGTTGAGCGTGGTGGGGCACACATCGGGGCACGACATGTAGCCGAAGTAGGTGATCAGTAGGCGACCACTGGCGGCCTTGAACGGGAAGGTCGCGTCACCCTGCGAAGCGTCCGGCAGCGCCAGCGTGCCGACCACCGGGGCGGGGGAGAGTTCGTAGCCGCTGAGCGACTTCGGCGCGGCGGTGCGGTCGTCGCCGCACGCCGTGAGGGCGAGCGCAGGGAGGAGCACACAGGTCGCGAGTACGCAGGTGCGTAAGGTGCGGCGAACGGTCACGTGGAGGTTCCTTCGGTCGTGGTCTCAGCGAAGTGGCGACTGATCGCGGCACGCAGTTCGTCGGCCGTGAGCGCCCCCTGGTGAAGCTCCAACAGTGTGCCATCAGCGGAGAAGAACGCGGTCGCGGGGTACCCGGTCGCGTGCAGCGCAGTGGAGAGTTGCCCATCGGGGTCGGTGTACTGCGGGTAGGTGACCCCGAGGTCGGCGGCGAACGCCGTGGCGGCCGCGGCGGTGTCGCCGACGTTGACGCCGATGATCGCGACACCCGCTTGGGTGCCAGCAACCTGATCGAAGGCTGGCATCTCCGCGACACAGGGAGTGCACCAGGTCGCCCACAGGTTGACCACGACGGGAGTGCCGTGGAAGTCGGCGATGGTGGTGCGTTGCCCGTCGGACGCGGTGAACGGCACCCCGGTGACCGAGGTGCCGCCGCCGGAAGCGCCGCTGCCACACGCTCCGAGCAAGAGCAGGGCGGCCAGCAAGTGGGCCAGCCGCCGGCCCGTGATCGACGAGTGTGGCAGCGTCACGATCAGGGTGCCTCGTCCAGCACCGGCACGTCGATCGTGACCGAACCGGCCTTCTCGAAGACGAGCGTGATCTGGATGGTGGTGCCCACTGCGAGCGGCTTGACGAGGTCGATCAGCATGATGTGGTAGCCACCGGGCTTGAGCGCAACGGCAGTGCCCGCAGGCAGGTCGATGTGGTCGACCTCGCGCATCACCATTTCACCGGTGCCCATGGCCATCGTGGTGTCCGAGCCGCCCATCGCCATCGAGGTGCTGGCACCACCCATGGCCATCGTGGTGGCGGTGCTCTCGGCCATCACCATTTCGTGGATCTGCACGGTCTTGGCGATCGAGGCATCGCCGGAGACGTCGAGCAAGACGTCATCGGCCGGGCTGGTGATGGTGACGTAGGCAGCGCCCATGGTTGCCATGGACGGGCTGGTACGGGCCCATTGACCGGTGAAGGTGATGGCCTCGGCCGGTGCGGCACTGGTCTCGGTAGCGGCAGCGGTGGTAGCGGCAGCGGTGGTGGTAGCTGCCGTCTCATCGTCGCCGCAGCCAGCAGCAAGGAGCAGCGACCCAGCGGCGAACGTCGCCGCGGTGAGACGGATGAATGACCTGGTGGAGGTGTGGTGTGTCATACCCAACATGTCGTCCAGTCTTGCAACTGGGTTCCCCACGAACCCGGGACCTGGTGCCCGATACCCGGGGTCGTATGTCACATGTTCGCTCGCCCCGGGGCGCCTGGCGCCGGCCGAACTGCGTCGCACCCCGTCGCTACGGTGTCGCCTGTGAGTATGCAGCAGACACGGTGGCAGGTCGAGCAGGTGCTCGCGCTCGCGCCCAAGCCGTCGTCGCTCACCGCTGCACAGCCGCTGGCGGTGGCCTCGCGTTGGCTGGCCATGGGCTGCGACGACCGTGGCGTGTGGGGCCGTTGCACCGGTACCACCGCCGAACCGTACGACTGCGTGGTCGACCACGTGGGGGTCGCCTTCCGGTGCACCTGCCCCAGTCGCAGCACCCCCTGCAAACACGCCTTGGCGTTGCTGCTGTTGTGGGTGCGCGGGTCGGTGGCCGAGGCGGAGACCCCGCCTGGGTTCGCCGCCGCGTGGCTCGCCGGGCGTGTCGCTGCTGCAGCACCCATCACCGCGCCGCCGTCACCACCGCCTGCGGATGCGCCGAACGACGCACCCGGGATGGCGCCGGCGCCGTCGCCTCCCGAACCGCTGCCGCTGCCGCCCACCCGCGACGGTCGCGACGACCGTGTGGTGCGGATGTCGGCCGGTCTGGCGGAACTCGATCGCTGGCTCGACGACCGACTGCGCACCGGCCTGGCCGACCCGGCCCTGGCGCGTTACGACACATGGGACGACCTCGCCGCGCGGCTGGTCGATGCCCAGGTCGGCGGGTTGGCCAACCGTGTGCGGCGCATGGCCGGGTTGGTGGGGGCGCACCCGCAGTGGCACGAGCACGTGCTGGCCGAGATGGGTGCGTTGCATCTGCTGGCGACGGCCGGTCGCCGTCTCGGCTCGCTGCCGCCGCACCTCGCGGATTCCGTCGCGGCCGCGATCGGCTGGCAGGTCCGTCAGGCCGATGTGTTGGCCGGTGTGCCGCACACCGATCACTGGGTAGTCATGGGTCGCAGCGACACGCGCGAAGACCGCATCGAGGTGCGGCGCTTCTGGCTGCGCGGTCGCGACACGGGCGATTGGGCGATGCTCCTGTCGTTCGCTGCCTACGGACAGAGCCTCGACACGTCGCTCGCAGTCGGCAGCGAGGTGCACGCCGACCTGTTCCGCTACCCGGGTGCCCTCGGTGTGCGGTCGCTGCTCGGTCGCCGACACACCGAACCGGTCGCCGCCACCGACGTTGCGGGTGTCACCATCGCCGAGGCGTGCGCGGGCATCGGGCTGGCGATCGTCGCCGAACCGTGGCTCGATCGCTACCCGGTGTGTGTCGTTGCCGCTCCGGCGCGTATCGGTGCCCGCTGGGTGCTCACCGATGCCACCGGCTCGCTACCGCTGCAACCGGGTGTCGGCGGTATCGGCCAGCTCCTCGCGTGTAGCGAAGGTCGCCCCACAGTGATCGCAGCCGAATGGACACCAGCGGGTCTGGTGCCGCTGACATTGCACCTTCCCGATCGCAGCATCGACATCGGCCCGGTCGCCGAGGCCTCGTTCCTGGCGGCTGGCAGATGAGTACCACGGCCGACGGCACCACCCGCCTCGACGACTACTGGGAACAGATGGTGACGGTGGCGCTGTTGGGCACCGATCGCCGCGAACCGCCAGTACCGCCGACGGGTGGGCTGGCCGACCTCGCTGCCGACGATCCGTTGCCGACCGCGTCGCAGCGGCTGCTGCAGCAGGTGGCCGCGTGCACCACGGTGCGTCGCGCCGGTGTGTTGCCCGCAGCACCGGCAGCGCTGATCGCCGCCCCCGATCTCGATATGCGGCCGGTCACGCCACCATCGGCCACCACCACGTGGCGGCGGCTCGTCATCGACTGGCCGGTACTGGAGGATGAATGGGTGCTGGCGGTGCTGGCCAGCGGACGTCGCCTCGCCCCCGAGCTGGTGCCGCCGGTTCTGGGACGGCACCGCACCGATGTCGTGCGCCACGAGCGGGCGCTGTTGGCAGCCGGCCCGTTGGGTGCATGGATGGTCGAGTGGTCGCCACGGCTCGCGTGCACCGGCCGGCGCCCCACCTCTGGCCTCGAGCTGGCCGTGCACCACCTGCCCGAGTTGCCGATCGTTCCCGAGTTGTTGCCGCTGCTCGAGGCGCCGGCCGATCAGGTGGCGCGCACGCTGGCCACCGGGTTGTCGAAGGCCACGTTCAACGCCGGTCACCGCGCCGTGCTGATCAACCTCGTCGCGCGCATCAACCCTTCGTCGCTGCCCGCCGTCGGCGCGGCGCTGAACCGCGTCGACGCGCTGTCACCCTCGGTCGGCCTGGCCTACGCGCTCACCGAACTCGCCCATCTCCGCCATCACATGCTCACCGAACTGGAGCCTGCATGAACCCCACGCCCTCTATTACCCCAGCGACCGGCACCCCAGCGCCTGGCACCCCAGCACCTGGCACCCCAGCGCCTGGCGTTGGCGCCGTGTTGCGCCCGCACGCCGAGCAGGAGTTCGCCCACGAACTCGCCGCGCTCGCCGCTGCCGACACACACGAGCGGCCGCCGAACTGGTTGCTCTCGCCGTGGTCGGTGGTCACCTACGTACTGGGTGGCACGTTGGCCGACGGCACGGTGATCTCGCCGAAGTACGTCGGTCGTCGTCGTCTGGTGGAGATCGCGGTCGCAACGTTGGCCACCGATCGGGCGCTGCTGTTGTTGGGCGTACCGGGCACCGCCAAGACCTGGCTCAGCGAGCATCTTGCCGCTGCGATCAGTGGCGACTCCACGCTGCTGGTGCAGGGCACGGCGGGCACGGCCGAGGAACAACTGCGCTACGGCTGGAACTACGCCCGCCTCATTGCCGAGGGTCCGTCGTTGGCTGCGCTGGTTCCCAGCCCGATCTACCGGGCGATGCAGCGCGGCTCGATCGCTCGCGTCGAAGAACTCACGCGTATGCCGGGCGATGTGCAGGACGCGTTGGTGACGGTGCTCAGCGAGAAGACGTTGCCGTTGCCCGAGCTGGGCAGCGAGATGCAGGCCGTACCCGGTTTCAACGTGATTGCCACCGCCAACGATCGCGACCGCGGCGTGAACGATCTGTCGGCCGCGCTGCGGCGCCGGTTCAACACCGTCGTGCTGCCGTTGCCGGCCGACATCGAGGAGGAGGTCGCGATCGTCGAGCGGCGCGTCGCCGAACTCGGTGCGGCGCTGCGCCTGCCCGCAGTGCCCGCTGCGGACGAGGAGATCCGCCGCGTGGTGACGGTGTTCCGCGAGCTGCGCAGCGGTGTCAGCGAGGACGGTCGAGTCAGCTTGAAGGTGCCCAGCGGGTCGCTGTCCACAGCGGAGGCGATCTCGGTGGTCACCAACGGTGTCGCATTGGCGGCGCACTTCGGCGACGGAAACCTCGGTGCCGCGGATGTTGCCGCGGGCATCATCGGCGCAGTGGTGAAAGACCCCGTGCACGATGCTGTCGCGTGGCGCGAGTACCTGGAGGCCGTCGTGCGTGATCGTCCGGGGTGGGACGGTTTCTACGAGGCGTGCCGCGAGCTCTGAGTCACGGATGACCGACGTCGACGCAGTCGTGCGGGTGCTGGGCATCCGCCATCACGGCCCGGGCTCGGCCCGGTCGGTGGTGCGCGCCCTCGACGATCTGCAGCCGACGGTGGTGCTGGTGGAGCTTCCGGCCGACTGCGAAGCGGCCTTGTCGTGGGTGGCGCACGAGCAACTCGTCCCGCCGGTGGCCTTGCTGGGACATGTGGTCGATCGCCCGCACCGTGCCGCGTTCTTGCCGTTCGCCGTGTTCAGCCCCGAGTGGCAGGCGTTCAACTGGGCAGCGGAGCACGGTGTCCCGCTGCGCGCTATCGATCTACCGCTGGCGATATCGCTCGCCGGCGATGCAGGTACAGGCGACGGCGAACTGTTGCTGGCCGATCACCCGGTGGGCGATCCGATCGCCGCGTTGGCTGCCGCGGCGGGAGACCTCGACCCGGAGCGATGGTGGGAGGACGTCATCGAGCACCGCGGCGACGGTGCACCCGCGTTCGACGCTGTGGCCGAAGCGATGGCAGCCGTGCGCGGCGGGTGGGAGGCCGGGTCGGTACGCGAGGCCCAGCGCGAAGCACATATGCGTCAGTGCCTGCGCGCCGCGCTGAAGGACGGGCACACACGTGTCGCCGTCGTGTGCGGCGCCTGGCACGTGCCAGCACTCACCGCCCCGCTCCCTCCCGCATCGGTCGACGCGCGTACGTTGCGCGGGCTGCCCAAGGTGAAGGTCGGCATCAGCTGGGTGCCGTGGACCTACCGGCATCTCGCCGCGTCCACGGGCTACGGCGCCGGAGTGCGCAGCCCCGGCTGGTATGCCCACGTGTTCGCCCATCCGGGGGCCGAGGGGTTGGCCCGCTGGTTCGTCGGCGCGGCCCGCCTGCTGCGCGAACGCGGCATGTCGGCCAGCCCCGACCACCTCATCGCCGGCACCCGCACGGCATCTGCGCTCGCAGCGTTGCGCGGTCGCCCGCGTGCCGGGCTGGCAGAGGTGCTCGACGCGGCCGACACGGTGATGGCCGGCAGCACGGGTCTGGCACTGATCGAACGCGACCTCGTGGTGGGCGACGCGATCGGCGAGGTGCCCGAACACGCGCCGCAGGTGCCGCTCGCTCGCGACCTCACCGTGCAACAACGCAAAGCTCGTCTGAAACCACACGCCGACGCGCACACGGTGGAACTCGATCTGCGAACACCGCTCGGTCGCGCACGTTCGGTGTTGCTGCATCGCTTGCACGCGCTCGGGGTGCAGTGGGGTGTGGTGCAGGAGGGTCGCGGTAGTACCGGCACGTTCCGCGAGACCTGGGGTCTGCAGTGGGAGCCCGAACTCACCATCGGTCTCATCGAACGTTCGGCCTACGGCACCACGGTGCAGGCCGCGGCGACAGGGCGCCTACTCGAACGGGCCGGTGCAGCGACCGCTCTGGCCGATCTGATCGCGGTGCTCGACCTGGCGTTGCTGGCTGATCTGCCAGCAGTCGTGCAGCCGGTGGTGGCGCGGCTGGAGGCACAGGCCGCACACGACCCCGATGTCGTGCAGGTCATCGAAGCGCTCGGGCCGCTGGCGCGGGCGTTGCGCTACGGCGATGTGCGCGGCACCGACGCAAGCGCGCTGCGGCGTGTGTTCGACGGCCTCGTCGTGCGCGTGTTGGCGGGCGCGCTGATGGCCTGCCGTTCACTCGATGATGATGCTGCTGCAGCCATGGTCGAGCGGTTGGCCGGAGCGCAGGCCGCGTTGGCGCTCACCGACCATCCGGCGCGTCGTGGCGAATGGCCGGCGCTGCTGGCCATCGTCAGCGAGCGCGGCGATGTGCACGGGCTGGTGCAGGGTCGGGCCACACGCCTGCTGCACGACGGCGGTGCATGGAAGCGCTCACAGGTGGGCAATCGCGTGTCGCGGGCGCTCAGTGTCGGCACACCCTCCGCCGTCGGCGCGGCGTTCGTCGAGGGGTTCCTTGCCGGCAGCGGCACGGTGCTGGTGCACGACCGCGAGCTGCTCGACGTAATCGACACCTGGGTGTCGGGGCTCGCCCCCGACGCGTTCCTCTCCACCGTGCCGTTGCTGCGACGCACGTTCGGGGCATTCGAACAGGCCGAGCGCCGCCAACTCGGTTTGCTGTTGGCCGATCAGGTCGGGGTCGCTCCCGCTGGGTTCGGTAGTGAGGTCGATGGGGTGCGGGCGGCACTGGCGCTCGGCACGGTGCGCCAGATGTTGGGGGTGGCGCAATGACCGACGAACAGCTCGGTCGGGTCAGCGACCTGGAACGGCTCCGGCGCTGGCGGATGGTGCTCGGCGGCGACGCCGATGCCAACGACGACACCGGCGCTGCCGGGGTCACTGCCCTGCGGCTCGACGGTAACGATGCGCGCATCGACGCTGCGCTGGCCGCGGTGTACGACACGCAGCCCGGTCGCAAGGGTGGTGGAGGGCGCAGCGGTGGCCTCGGCAAGTCCGCTCCCGCAGTGGCGCGTTGGTTGGGCGACATCCGTCGCTACTTCCCGTCCACCGTGGTGCAGGTGATGCAGCGCGACGCGATCGAGCGGCTGCAGCTGCGCCAACTGCTGCTCGAACCGGAGATGCTCGGTGCCGTCGAACCCGACCTGCACCTCGTCACCCTGCTGGTCGAACTCAACCGACTGCTGCCCGACGCCACGCGTTCCACTGCTCGCCAGTTGGTCGCTCAGGTGGTCGAGCAGATCCGCCAACGGCTTGAGTCGCGCACTGCTGCGGCAGTGCAAGGGGCACTCGCCCGTTCGCAGCGCACCCGTCGCCCGCGCCCGGCCGATATCGACTGGGGTCGCACCGTGCAGGCCAACTTGCGTCACTATCAACCGTCGGCGGGCACCGTCATCCCCGAGCGGTTGGTGGGCTACGGGCGTCGTCAGCGCAGCCTGGCTCGCGACGTCGTCGTGGCTATCGATCAGTCCGGCAGCATGGCCGACAGCGTGGTGTACGCGTCGGTGTTCTCCGCAGTGTTGGCGTCGTTGCCCGCGTTGCGCACTCAGGTCATCGCTTTCGACACGGCGGTTGCCGACCTCACGCCGTTGCTGCACGATCCGGTGGAGGTGTTGTTCGGTGTGCAGTTGGGCGGTGGCACCGACATCGCCGCCGCGATCGGCTATTGCCAGCGGCTGATCGATCGCCCGGCCGACACGGTGCTGGTGCTGGTGAGCGACCTGTTCGAAGGCGGCAACGCCACGTTGCTGCACGAGCGCATCGGCGCGCTGCACCTGGCCGGGGTGTGCGTGGTGGTGCTGCTGGCGTTATCGGACGAGGGTGCCCCGGCCTACGACCACGCCCAGGCGGCGGCGCTGGCAGCGTTGGGTGTGCCGTCGTTCGCCTGCACGCCCGATGCGTTCCCCGACCTGCTGGCGGCTGCGTTGGAACGCCGCGATGTCGGCCGCTGGGCCAACGAGCATGGGCTGCACACGGTGGTGGCGCCTGCCTGACGCCAGTTCCTTATGGGTTGGCGCTCGGCAGCACTCGGCGCACCATGAAGTCCACTGCGGAGTTCATGCTGATGGGATGGAGCACTGTGTTCGGGTGTGAACTCGCCCATACCCGGAACAGCTCATCGGCGAAGCCCTGCCCGATGTCATCGACCTTTGCGAAGTCCAGTTCGACGTCGGCGAATCGCTCGAGCCCTGCGGTCAGCCGCTTTGCTTCGCTGCGGCTGATGAAGGTCACGCCGAGCTCGTAGAGCTTGATTCGGGGGCGTGTCCTGTTGAACTCGAGATCGTCGGTGTACTTCGCGAACAGCTCGGTGAGCCGCAGGTCACTGGCCGGGTCGAGGGTGATGGTCACGACGCTGCCAACGCGAGTTGGAGCAGTACCGAAGGCGAAGTCATCGCGGGTGTTGTCGAAGCTGAGGCGGTAGCCGTTGGCCTCGAGGGTGAACTCGTCGACCGCCTTGGAGGAGAAGAAGATCCCTTCACCGGTGTGGCTCTGCGGATCGGTGGTCTGCTTCCCCTTCGTCAACTCGGCAAGCGCGTCGATTGTGGCTGCGAGCCCGAGCCCCTCGGCGAGGTGGCGGAAGATCCCTTCACCGTCGTCGGTGACGGTGATGATGACCCGTGCTCTGGCGTCGTGCCCGACCGCGGTGCCGACCTGGGTGCCGTTGGAGTGGTCGATCGCGTTGTTGACCATTTCGGTGATGACGTACTGGGCGATCGCTCTGGCCTCCTGGCCGACTGGCATCGCGTCGGCGAGGTCGAGCCACACGCTGTGCTCGTCGGTTGCCCGGAGCTGGTAGGTGCGGACCACCGAGGCCGTTGATCCGGTCGACGGCGCCGAACGGTCGCGCAGCGCGTTGACCGCATCCACCTCGAATCGACGGTGCCCTCCGTCGGTCAGCGTGGCAGTGAGCTTCCCCTCGGCGACGAGTCCCCGCACGCGCGAGGTGCTCAAGCCGAGGATCCGGGCGGCAGCGCCGATACTCACGAGCGGGACGTGCTGGTCGGTCAGCGATGAGTCGTCGGCCACGATGCCTCCTCCGGTGAATCTACAGTCCGAGTGTAGATTCATCCCTCAGTAAATCTACACAGTCGCCGTCGAGTGGAGAAAGTATTCGGAAGACACGTCGGTTGTGGTGGCGCATGCAGGTCGGTGAGCTCGAATCTCGACCGAAATCTACATGTCTGTAAGATCGCGCGTTCCTCGGTGCGGCCAACGCCCACACTCGCCTGTAGCCGTTGCTTCAGCGTGGATGCCCGAGGATGTGGATCGAGATCGCGGCGTTGTCGAGGTCGAGGAAGCCGCCGGCGTTCTGCGTGAGCGCAAGGCTCGCCCCGGGAATCTGCCGGACACCGGCCTGGCCACGCAACTGAGACACGGCTTCGTGAATCTGCCCTAGCCCGCTGCCCACCGAGAGGCGATGGCCTGCGTTCGTCTGGCACGCATCTCGGGCATCCCCGACAAGGTGATCTCCGCCAGCGATCTCGGCGCGATGCGGTTCCTGTTCTCCCTCGAAGACCCCGCCCCGGTCCGCGAATACGTGGCCGAGCAACTCGGAGTATTGCTCGACCACGAAGCCGGGAAGGAGGCGGCGCTGTTCGTGACCCTGCGCGCCTATCTCAACGCCTCCGGGCATCACCCGACGATCGCCGCCAGGTGCCACATTCATCCGAGCACGGTGAAGTACCGCATCTCCCGCCTCGAAGCAGTGCTCGACCGTCGGCTCAACGACCCGCAGGTCCGCTTCGAGCTGCAACTTGCGGTCGCACTGTTGGACTTCCTGTGGGCAGTCGGCATCGAGAGCTGACCGACACCGGGCGCTGCGCACACGAAATTCAACGGGCGCGGTTCATGCCAGCGGGGGGCACGAAGCACACCCGTGGGGTCTCGGCCGGACACGACCGCCACGAAGCGCACCCGACCGGGTGGGTGCGCTGGCGGACCGCAGAGAATCCGCCCCGGAGTTGAAGGCCGATCACGCGGTTCAAGCGTCAGTCACCCTCGCCGGTGAACATTTTGTCAGCACCCGGCGGTGGCGGAGAGTCCCCCGGGTGCGCTGTCAGTCGCTTGAACAGCATCTTTGTTCCTGACAGTTCCACCCGTGATCCCACGGTCTCACCAAGAAGTGCGCGACAAGTGCGCGGCTGTGCTGGTTCGAGACCGAAAAGGCGAACCGCCCGGGTTGGAGCCGGGGCGGAACTGCGAACTCACCAGCAGGTGACGATCACGGGGCGGCGACAGGCCGCGCTGACGACTGTCACCTCGGCGGCAGCGTGGTGGTCGGCCAAGTCGGTTCGTCGGTGACGGCGTAGTGGGCTTTCCAGGTTGCCTCGTCGGTGATGGTGATGTTCGTTGCGGCGGCGATCAGTTGGTCCATCGTGTACGTGCTGCTGTGGATGAACAGAGTCTCGTCGGTGCTGAGTGCGAGGGCGATCGTCGGGTCGCCCGTGGTCGAGCGGTAGCCGGGGCGTCCGTTGATCGTGATCGGCTCGGGCTGGGTGACGCCGGCGCTGGCCAGCCAGTTGAGCAGGGGGCCACCGACGACCATTGCGCTGAACGTCGCTGGGCTGTCGTTGGTGTCGACCATCGGTTCGCTGAGCGGCAGACGGTGGTAGGGAGCTTCGAGTTCGGCAAGGCCGTCGGGCAATGCGCGGGTGAACGTGTAGCCGCCGCGTGTTGCGGTCGGTTCCGCCGGCTGGACGATGTCGACGAGTTGGTACATCAGGTCGAGGTCGTCACCGACCATGCACATCGGGGTGTCGCCGGATTTCCACACCAGCCTGGTCATGCCGTTTCCGAGCGCCTCCTCACGCATGCCGGGAATTCGACCCTCGGTGCTGGGGAACGGGGCCTCGGTCCAACCGAGCGGACGGGCATAGATCCCGATGATCGAGGTGGGTGCGGTGCCCGCCTGGGGGAAGCCGACGGTGCCGCTCCAGCCCTGGTCGGTGTCGCTCCAGCCGTAGCTTGCGCCGACGCCGGGCACCGAGTCGATGATCGGGTAGAAGTCGATCCGGTCGGGGTGCGCTGAGGGTGTCAGCGCGGCGGCCGCGCCGTCAGCGGGTTGAGTGGTCGTGGCCGGGTTGCGGGTGCTCTGCGCCCAGGCGATACCGCCGACGGTGGCCACAGCGGCCAAGCCGACGGCACCAGCGCGAGAGCTGGCGCGGCGCTGCTGCAGTTGCCGCTGGCGTGCGGCGACGCGGGGGTACAGACCCGAGGGCGGGTTGTGGCGAGCGCTCGCGCCCTTGAGTTCGCGTCCCAGCAGCTTGCTGAAGTCGGTGTCGGTGGGGTTCATCGTTGTTTCTCCATGAGTGTTCGCAGTGCGCTGAGCGCCCTGTTGGTCTGTGCCTTGATCGTTCCGATGGGCGAGCCGAGGATGCGGGCGACCTCGGCTTCGGAG
>CAIXHI010000054.1 GCA_903919215.1 uncultured Acidimicrobiaceae bacterium | reverse complement strand
TTGTCGGGAACGCGGCTGTGGTTGTCGGTACCGGTACTGGCTCTGGAATGTGTGGGATTCGCCGGGGCTGGCCTGCTGGCATGGGCGCTGTGGCCGTCGCTGCGACGCGACCATGCGCCGTCGCTGCCCTGTCCGATGGACGTCGTGGTGCGCGTGGATGATCAGGTGCTGCACGAAGTACGCGCCACGCTGGTGGCCCTGCGGTCGGTGCGCTCCGTTGCCGGGCTGATCGTGATCGATATCGCCGCCCGCCCCGAGATCGCCAGCATGGCGGCCGAGTTCGGTGCGCAGTACGCCGCCACCGACATCGACGACCGCAACGGTCTGGCCGTGATGGCAGCGATCGTGACGACGCCGCAGTTCGCGCTGCTGGACGGTGGTGACATCCCGACCCGCGATTTCATCGAGCGTCTGGCGGCGCACATGGTGGACGGCCGCGTGGCGGCAGCGCAGGGAATGGGTGCTTCGCTCGCTGGCGACTCGGCCGAACACGGCCCTGACCATCATCACGAACTTGGTTTCGAGCGCGAGGCACTCAACCCGGCCCTGGGTCGCCGCGGCTGCGCCGTCTGGACCGGATCTGGTTCGGTCGTGCGTACAGAACTGGTGCGCTCAGGAGCGCCCGAGCATGGTTCGGCACTGGAAGCTCACTGGCACGTGACCGCCGAGATGCTGACCGCTGGTTGGAGGATCGTCGCTCCGTCCGGCAACCCCGTGGTGGCGCACCGTGCCGTGCAGTCCGAGACGATGGTGTTTCTCGACCGTGCTGAGCGTGCCCGCGCCGCGCGTTGGTTGCTCGTGTCGCCCGGCGGCGCGCTGCGCTCCTCGACGCTGACCCTGCGTCAGCGACTGGCCATGCTCGCGTGGTGCGTGCGCCCACTGTCGGCACTGCGCCGCACGATGTTCGTCGCCGTGGTGGTCGCTTCGTTGTTGGCCGGCGCGGTCCCGTTCCATGCCTCGGGGTTGGCCCTCGTGCTGACGGGCGTTCCGGCCTATCTCTACACCTCGTTCGGTCTGTCGCTGCTCAGCGACTGGAAGCTGCGCCCTGGCGACCGTTCACGTTGGTCGTTGCACTCGCTCGGGCCGGTGTGGGCGAGCCTGCGTTCGCGTTCGCACGCGCTGTCGCCCGATGCGCAGTACGGCGGCGGTCTCACGTTTGCAGTGGTGACGCTGAGCACCGTGCTCGTCATGCGTGGCGTCAGCGACCGTTGGACCCATTCGCTGGGCGGCCTTCCGCAACCGGCGCTGATGGGTCTGATGCTGGCATGTCTGTGGACCTTGGCCCTCTCGCTCGATGTGCTGCGCGTGCTCGCCCGCCGCACCCAGCAACGGCGCACCGCTCGTGTCGTGTCGTCACTGTCTGCCGTGCTCGACGATCGTGGCGTGTCTGTGGTCGACCTCACACCGCTCGGTGCCGGCCTGACCAACCATCACACGGTCGAGGTTGGGGCGCACATGGTGCTCGAGTCGTCCGTTCCCACCGCCACTGGCGTCACCGACATCCGTGTCAACTGCATCGTGCGCAACACTCGACCGACTCAGGACGGGGGCTGGCGGATCGGTGTCGAGTTCACGGGTATGGACGCCGCTGCGGCCAACACCCTCGTCGAGTTCTGTTCGATCGAACCGATCTGGGAGCGCCTCGGTGTGCTGACAGGGCGCGTTGCCGATGACACCCGCCACGTGATCTACGTCGACGAAACCATGTCGGCGCCGATGGGTTCGGGTCGCCTCGCTGTGCGCGTGATCGCGCTGTTGGCGCTGGTCGGAGCAGTCGCGAGCACCGCCTCGACCGTCAACGCGTCGCCGGCCCTGGCGCACATGATCCGTGGCGTCGTCATGTCGGCCGATGGCACCGACACTGGGTCAGCCGACACCGCCAACCCCGTCACCGTGATTGGCGTGTGTTCGTTGCAGGCAGGGGTCGACGGCGTCTGGGGGACGAGTGACGACGAGTACAGCGACCCGGTCGCCGTGCAGTCGGCTGCCGATGGCAGCTACGAACTCGCGCTCACCGGCGTGGCCTGCTGGGCCGCGGTGGCTCCTCCCGACGGGTATCAGAGCGTCGTTTCGGCCAGCGCCCCCGCCGGTCTGCAACCGCTGGACGTCAGCGGCACGCCCACCGTGCGGACGAGCTTCGTGCATCGCGGTGGTCCGGTTACCGACAACGCCAGCAGCAGTTCGACCGATCAGGGAACGACACCCGCAGCGGCACTGGCCACGGTGCAGTCGACCGTGACCGCGCTCTCCGCTTCCGGCCCTGGGGCACGTACGCCACTCCCCACTCCGAGGCTCGACCAGTTGGCCGACGACCACGAGTCGCGCTCCACCTTGTCGGTGTTCGTGCTGATGCTTGCCGGTCTGCTGGCCGCCAGCATCCTGCTCGGCTCTGCTCGGCAGCGCACCGCAGTGGCGCGCTGAGTCAGTCGCAGCCTTCATGCCCGGCCGCATCACCGTCGTCGGGTCCGTCGGCTGCTTTGGCGATGAGATAGCCGATGGCTCGCTCGGCCTTGGGGTAGCGCGACGCCAGACGCCAGAAGTCGGGACCATGACCGGCCACCAGCAGGTGGGCCAACTCATGCACGATGACGTAATCGATCACCCAGTCGGGGAAGGCAGCCAGCCGCGTCGAGATGCGCACGCTGCGCGAGTGCAGCGAGCACGACCCCCAACGAGCGGTCATATCGTCGGCCCAGCGGATCTCGGTGGGACGCGGCAGGTCGTATCGACGAGCGAGCGCTGCGGACCGGGTGACGAGATCGATGCGATCGGTCGACAAAGTGCGCCGGTAGCGGGCGGCCATCTTCTCGACCCACTGCGCCTCCTCGGCGCGGCTCATCCACGACGGGATGGCCACCTTCAGCACACCGCCGACGAGCTGTGCACCGACCGTGCGCTTGCGCCGTGTCGAGCGCAGTACTTCCACTCGGAATGGCTCGAGAGTGAACAGTGCCGGCTGTTCGACGTCGGCCATGGGTCAGAGCGTGTCGCCGAAGGTGCCTGGGTGCACCAGTTCGACCGGGTCGCCGGCGACGATGCGACCATCGCCGTGGACGTGGAACCAACAACCGCCCAGGTTGTTGAAGCGCAGGTCGCTGCCGTCGAGGGCACGGCGCAGGGTGCGGATCAGCCCGGCATGGGTGACCACCAGCACCTCACCGCCCGGGTTCTGTTCGGCGATCTCGCGCAGCGCCGCCAGGCCGCGGGTAGTGACGTCCTCGGGCTGTTCGGCACCTTCCGGCCGCCGGTTGTCGGCGAGAAACCCGGGCCAGCCAGCTTCGATCTCGGCGACGGTGAGGCCCTGCCAGGGTCCGAAGGCGTTCTCCATCAGTCCGGGGTGCAACTGCACCGGACCGACACCGATGCTCTCGGCGATGATCGCTGCCGTGTTCGCGGCGCGCTGCAGGCTGCTGGCCCACACCGCGTCGAACGTGCCCAGCACCTCAGCCGCAGCCACCGCCTGCAACATTCCGGCATCCGTCAGCGGCGGGTCGGCCTGTCCCTGCCAGCGACCAACGGCGTTCCATTCGCTCTCGCCGTGGCGAACAGTGAGCAGTCGCGTGGTTCGGGAATCGGCTGCAGGCGGCACCGCGTGGAGGGTAGCCGTCGGTGGGTACCTCATCGCCACTACTCTGCGGGAATGGCCACCCTTCGTCTGTTCGCCGCAGCTCGCGAAGCTGCGGGCACCGGGCAGGCACAATTCGAAGGCTCTACCGTCTCCGAGGTGCTCGCTGCGGCAGTTGCCGCCTACGGTGCACATTTCGCGGTGATTATCGAGAATTCAAAGGTGTGGTTGAACGGCGAACCTGCCGATGCAACTGCTGAGGTCGGCGTTGCCGACGAAGTGGCGGTCTTGCCGCCCGTGAGTGGAGGTTTCCGATGAAGACGTCCGAACTGGATCCCAGCGCATTGCCATTGCCCGAGTTGAGGGCGCTGCGTGCAGGGCTGCAACATGAGGACGACGTCGTCAGCTATGTCCGGCGACTGACCCAGGCCCGCCTCGATCTCGTGCGCGCAGAGACGAACCGTCGCGCTGCAGGTGCAGGTGTCACCGACTTCTCGGGTGAGCTCCCCTCGATCCTGGGAACGCACCTCACGGGTGGTCCCGCCCGACCCCCGCGCCCGGCCGACGACTACAGCCAGCACCCGATGGCGCTGGAACTCACGGCGCTGTGTGACGAGTGCGGGAGCACTGATCTGCCGTCGATGACCGACGAGGAACTGGCCGAGTACAGCGCGCGACTGCAGGCGTTCGAGCACGAGCGTTCGGCCGCCCGCCAAGACCTCTTCACCCGTATCGACGAACTGAGCGCGGAACTCGTCCGTCGCTACCGCGACGGTGAGGCCAGCGTCGACGGCCTCCTCGCCGACGACTGACACGACTGACACGACTGACACGACCAGACTGGCAGAGGTGTATGCCCGACGTACGTGAGGAACTCGACCGCCGTCTGGCCGACCTGGGCGAGTTCATCCGTACTCAGCGCGAGGTGACGCGCATGAGCATCCGTCGCCTCGCCGACCTCGCCGGGATGAGCAACCCCTACCTGTCGCAGATTGAACGCGGCGTGCGCAAGCCGTCCGCCGAGATCCTCCAGCAGATCGCCAAGGCACTGCAGATCAGCGCCGAGACGCTGTACGAACGTGCTGGATTCCTTACCCCTGATGCGGCCGCCCGCAACGTTCGCGAGGCCATCGCCGCTGATCCGTTGCTGAATGCCGAGCAGCAACGGGCATTGCTGCAGGTGTACGAGAGCTTTGTCGGGCACTCCCGCGACTGAGTGCGCTCCGCCGGCTTCATTCCACCGGTTCGTCAGCGCGTGAGCGCAGCACCACGAATGCGATCACACCACTGATCAGCGAGGCCACCAGGATCGCCATCTTCGCGTCGGCGACTTCTTCGACGTTGACCGCCTTGCCGGTGCGGAACGCCAGTTCGGCGATGAACAGGGCGACGGTGAACCCGATGCCCGCGGCATTGCCGGCACCCAGCAAGTGCCGTGCGTTGGTGCCCGGCGGCCGGTCGGCCAGACCACTGCGCGCGGCGGCCCATGTCGCCAGCAGCACACCGATCGGTTTGCCCGCCAGCAGACCGAGCAACACACCCCAGGCGATCGGCGAGGTCCAGGCCATACGCAGACTGTGCGTGCTGACCTCGATACCGGCGTTGGCCAGCGCGAACAGGGGCACGATCAGAAAGCTCGTCCACGGGTGGATGCGGTGCTCCAACCACACCACGGTGCTGATACCTGGCTCACCCTGCCGGTCGACCCGAGGTGTCATCGGCGCGAGCAGACCCATGATCACACCCGCCAACGTGGGGTGCACCCCGGCCTCGTGCAACGCGAACCACAAGAACCCGCCGATGACCAGGAACACGAGCATGTTCTGCACCCCAGTGCGGCGGACGAGCAACGTGGCCAGCACCGCTGCAGCGCCGGCGGCCAGCCATCCGAAGGCGACTCCGGTGGAGTAGAAGATGGCGATCACGACGATCGCGCCGATGTCGTCGACGACGGCGAGACCGAGCAGGAACGCGCGCAGCGACGCGGGCACGCGGTCGCCCACCAACGCCAGCACACCGACCGCAAGGGCGATGTCGGTGGCCATCGGCACCCCCCACCCGTGTGCGGCCGTGCGCCCGGCGATGGCCAGGTAGACGAGGGCCGGTACGAGCATTCCTCCGAGCGCCGCGGCCACTGGCAGCGTGGCGGCACGGCGCCCCGCCAGATGCCCGGTGGAGACTTCGCGCTTGATCTCCAACCCGACGACCAGGAAGAACACGGCCATCAACCCGTCGTTCACCCAGTGACGCAGGTCGAGTGCCAGGTCGTGACCGGCAACTCCAAGTGAGAGGCGCGTCTCCCACAGCGATTCATACCCGTGTTGCCACGGTGAGTTGGCCCACACCAGCGCAGCGACAGCGGCCACCACGAGCAGCGCGCCACCGGCCGCCTCGGTCTGCAAGAACTCGCGCAGTGGTGGGAGCGCCCGCCAACGGGATCGGGCGGGTCGCGTCACGTTGCGATTCTGGCACGCGGCCACTCCCCCTCGTCCAGGAATGCCGACCGCACAGATAGTGTTTCAACTCGTCGTGCAACGAGTCGCCGTGCTTTCACTCCACACGTCGCCGCTGGCCCAGCCGGGTTCGGGCGACAGTGGCGGGATGAACGTGTATGTGCGCGAGGTCTCCTCGGCCCTGTCGCATGCCGGTGTCGAGTGCACCACCTACACCCGGCGCACGCACGCCGATCAGCCTGATGTCGTGCAGGTCGAACCCGGTCACCGCGTCGTCCACGTGACGGCTGGCGCGTTCGATCTGCCCAAGGAAGACCTCCCCACGATCCTCGAAGAGTTCGGCGATCGGGTGATCGCTCACCTACGCGGCGAGTACCCGGCCG
>CAIXHI010000053.1 GCA_903919215.1 uncultured Acidimicrobiaceae bacterium | reverse complement strand
TCGGCCTCGATCGTGCCGCGATCGGTGACGACGGCCTTGATGCGCGGCCCACCGGGCGCCGGTTCGGTGAGCAGATCCAGCACTTCGGTGTTGGCGAACACGGACAGCACACCGTTGGCGACGGCCTCGTCGCGCATCTGGGTGCCGGTGGCGAGCGAGTCGACCACGGAGACGCTGGGTGTGTAGTAGCCCCCGAGGAGGATCTCCTCGTTGATGAACGGCACCAACTCCTTGATCTCGGCGGGGGTCACCAGGCGGGCATCGATCCCCCACGCCTTGGCCGATGTCATCCGGCGCTTGAACTCCTCCATGCGCTCAGGAGTACGCGCTACTTCGATTCCACCGCATGTGTTGTTCATTCCGGCCGCGATGTACTGGTTCTGGCTGTCGACCGTGAGGAACGCCATTTCCTTGTTGTGGTCGGTGGGGAAGATGAAGTTCGAGGCGTGCCCCGTGCTCCCGCCTGGATTCGGCAGCGGCCCCTTGTCCAGCAGCACCATGTCGGTCCAGCCCAATCGGCTGAGATGACCGACCAGACAGTTGCCGACGATGCCGGCACCGATGACGACAACCCGTGCTGTGGACGGAACTTCGCTCATGTGATGACCCCTGGGGATGGTTGCCGTCTCGACGGCGGTGATATATCTTTACCATATCACTCAGCCGCCGGTCACCACATCACTCTCCAACCGGGCCTACGACGAGATCCGACGCATGATCGTGCGCCTCGCACTCGCGCCCGGAGCAGTCATCAACGAGGACGACCTTCAAGCCCGGCTGGGTCTGGGGCGCACCCCCATCCGCGAAGCGTTGCAACGGTTGGTGCGTGACCAACTGGTCACGGTCATCCCCCGCCGCGGCATGTACGTCAGCACGATCGATGTCGGCGAGTTGTCCACGCTCTACGAAACCAGGGCCGTTCTCGAGCCCTACGTCACCCGCTTGGCCTGCGCCCGCGGCACCGACGCACAGTGGGCACAGATGCGCCAAGTGGTGGATGCTGCCCGCCGCAGCGGCGCACCGGCCGATGAACTGATCGGCTACGACCGTGAGTGCCACGAGATCGTGTGGGCCGCCGCCGACAACCGCTTCCTCACCGACACGCTCGACATGTTGTACGCCCAGAGCGACCGCCTGTGGCACATCTACCTCGCCGAGGTCGACGACATGGCCGACGCTGTCGACGAGCACGAGGCGATCCTCCATGCGCTCGAGGCGCGGGATGCTGATCGGGCAGCATCGTTGGTGGAGGCGCACATCCGAGCATTCGATACGCAGATCGGCAATGCCGTGCGGCGGCGCCTCGAATCGCCACTGGCCGGTTGAGCTACGGCCGCCGACTGCGGCGGCGACCGATCGCCACGATCGTGGCCGGCACGTAGAACGCACGCGCCGACAGCGATACCTCGCTCCACGGACGTTTCGCCAGCGGAGACCGCCACGCCACCATGCGGTAGACGAAAAAGATCGCGACGAGGACGTGCATCACGATCAGCGCCCAATAGAAGCCCGTGGGGCCGATGATGCCCATTGCCGCGCCGGCCAGCATCGGTCCGGCAATCGCTCCGAGCCCGTACAACTTCACCAACTGTGACGCCGCAGCGCTGAGGTGCTCGGGTTCGATCCAGTCGTTCGTGTACGCGCCCACCACCGAATAGAGCGGGTAGCTGAACCCACCAAGGAGGGTGACCAACACGAACGCCATCGGTTTGTGTGGTGAGTCCAGAAGCAACAGCGCGGCCATCCCCGCTGCACCGGTCGCAGCCACGACTCCGACGGCGCGCCGGTCGATGTCGTCGCTGGCCGCGGAGATGGGCCATTGCAAGAGCATGCTGCCGAGGCTAGGCAGCGCGACGTACAGACCTACTTTGCCGGGTGACAGCCCGACACGTGTTGCGTAGACCGCCCCCATACCGAACAGAGCACCGTGAGCAATACCTACCAGGAGGCATGAGAACACGCCGGTGGGCACAATCCTCGCCAGCTCCCTCAACGAGATCTTCTCGGCGGTCTCGACCCCAGGAGCCTGCGCCGCCTCCGAGAGCGCCACCGGGGCAACCGCCAAGGACGTGATGATCGCAGCCACGGCGAACCCTGTGACGGTGAGCGGGTTGAACGCCGAGACGAGGATCTGGCCGACACCGAAGCAGGCAACCGTCAGACCGCCGTAGATGGCCAGCAGGGAACCACGGTTGTCGTTCGTCGCCAGATCGTTCAACCAGGACTCAGCGACCACGTAGATGCCGGCGAAACACAGTCCGGTGATCAGTCGCAGCACGATCCACGACGACGCATCGTCAGTGATGCCGATGCCGATGATCGCCGCGCCGAGCAGCGACGCCAGCGCGGCGTAGACGCGGATGTGTCCCACCCGGCCGAGTGCGCGCAATGTGAACACCGAGCCGACAAGAAAGCCGACGTAATAGCTGGCGCTGATCAGGCTGCTGACCACGGTCGGCAAACCGCGTTGCTCGGAGCGCACGCCGAGCAACGTCGAGAACAGACCGCCCGAGATCATCAGCAGTGCGAGACCAGCGAACAGGCCCCACGTGGCCAGCGCCAGGTGTCGTCCCGCCGGTGAGGCGGTGGGTTGCATCGGTGTCAGCCGCCGATCCGTACGCCAGCGCCGCCGTCGATCACGAAGGTTTCGCCGGTGATCCAGGATGCCGCATCGGAAGCCAGGAACACGGCCAGGTTGGCGATGTCCTGGGGCAGGCCGAGCCGCTTGGTCGGTAACTGCTCGGCGAGCTTCTCACCAAAGTTGTCGACCAGATACGCAGCGAAATCGGTCTGCACCAGACCGGGGGCGATGCCGACCACACGGGTGGGGCCGAGCTCGGCGGCCAGTTGGCGCGTCATGTGCACGACGGCCGCCTTGGTGAGGTTGTAGACGCCGAGACCGAACTCAGCTCGCAGACCGCCCACCGACGCGAGGTTGATGATCACCCCGGGCTTGCCGTTCGCCGTGGATTCCTTCATCGCCTGCTCCCACGCAGCCTGGATCCAGAACAGCGGGCCGCGCAGGTTGACATCGAACGTCTTGTCGAAACGTCCTTCGTCAACTCCCAGCGTGAAGCCGAAGTATGGGTTCGTGGCCGCATTGTTCACCAGGATGTCGAGCCCGCCGAAGCGTTCGATCGTTGTAGCGATGGCTGCCTTGCCCGCCTCGACGTCGCCAGCGTTGGCGGCGTACACATCGACCTCGCCGGTCATCTCCGCTGCGGCCGCCTGCAAACCCTCCAGCTTGCGCGACACCAACATCACTTTCGCTCCCGATGCAGCCATCGTCGCCGCGATCGCCTTGCCAATGCCCTTCGATGCGCCAGTGACCAGCGCCACCTTGCCATTCAGTGAGATCTCCATGATTGGCGACCATACCCGCTAACATGGGCCGCCTGTAGCACGGTTGCTGCAGAGGTCGAGTGCAGGGTTGTTGGCCCCCCGTTTGTTCGGGATCAGTGCATCCACGGCCACCCCTACACAGAAAGCCCCCATGTCAGACCTTCAGTCGGCGCGTACGTTCGCGTCCCTCGGTGTCCCCGCGCCCATCGTCTCGGCCCTCGCCGCCGGTGGCATCACCGCCCCGTTCCCCATCCAGGCCATCACCCTCACCGACTCGCTCGCCGGACGCGACCTGCTCGGCCGCGGCAAGACCGGTAGCGGCAAGACCATCGCCTTCGCGATCCCGCTCGTCACGGCACTGGCCAAGAGCGATGAGCGCACCCGTCAGGGTTCACCCCGCGGTCTCGTGCTCGTGCCCACCCGCGAACTGGCCAACCAGGTCGCGGCCACCATCGCTCCCCTGGCCAAGGCCATGGGTCTGCGCCACACCGTCGTCTACGGCGGCGTCGGCTTTGGCAACCAGACCGCGGCGCTGAAGTCCGGTGTCGACATCGTCATCGCCTGCCCGGGCCGTCTCGAAGACCTCATCGGTCAGGGCCACTGCCGCCTCGACCGTATCCAGGTCACCGTGCTCGACGAGGCCGACCACATGGCCGACATGGGCTTCCTGCCTGGCGTCAAGCGGATCATGGACCGCACACCGTCCGACAGCCAGCGACTCCTGTTCTCGGCCACCCTCGACAACGACGTCAAAGTGCTCATCGATCGCTACCTGCACAACCCGGTGAACCATGCGCTCGACCCGGTCGATTCGCCGGTCGAGGCCATGACCCATCACCAGGTGGAGACCACGCTCGGCGACAAGCTCGCCGTCGTCACCCGCCTCGCGGCCGGTCCCGACCGTTCGCTGCTGTTCACCCGCACCAAGCACGGCGCGAAGAAGCTCGTACAGCAGCTCGGCAAGTCGGGTATTCCGGCTGTCGAACTGCACGGCAACCTGTCGCAGAATGCTCGCGAGCGCAACCTCGCCGACTTCTCCTCCGGTCAGGTCAAGGTGCTGGTGGCCACTGACATCGCCGCTCGTGGCATCCACGTCGACGATGTGCGCCTCGTCGTGCACGTCGACCCGCCGGCCGAGCACAAGGCGTTTCTGCACCGTTCGGGCCGCACCGCCCGCGCCGGTGCCGAGGGACTCGTCGTCACCGTCGTGACCCCCGAGCAGCGCAAGGACGTGCGCTCGATGACCCGCGCCGCGGGCATCAAGCCGATCGTCACTGAAGCGGTGCACGGCAAGCACCCGCTGCTGGAGAGCCTCGCCGGTCCGGCGCAGCCGCCGCGCACGATCGCCCAGATCGACCACATTGCACAGCACGGTCGCCCCGGTCGCCCGCAGCCCGCAGCCGCCCGGCCGCAGGGTCAGGGTCGGCCCGGTGCGCCTGGCGCTCGCAGCGGCCGTCCCGCAGGTCCCGCCAGTCGTCGGCGCCAGCAGAGCGGCCAACAGAGCGGCCAGCAGAGTGGTCAGCGCTCCCGCTGACCCGCGGGTTACCCTTGCGACATGATCGCTCCCCTGCTTGCCGGCGGGATCGCGCTGCTCGTGTCGCTATTCGGCACGTGGTGGCTCACCAAGTACCTCGCTGCCAGAGGCCGTAGCCAACCGATCCTGGTCAAGAACGAGGCCAACCTCGTCGTCCCCCAGCACATGCACAAGTCCGGTACGCCCACCATGGGCGGCATCGCCATCGTCGTCGCCGCACTCGCGGGGTATCTGCTCAGTCACATCCGCCGCGGCGTGGTGTTCTCCGATCAGACCCTCGTGATGTGGGGCGGTGTGCTCGGCATGGCCGCCATTGGGCTGATCGATGATCTGATCAAGGTGCGCACCCGCCACAACCGTGGCGTGTTGTGGAGTCGCAAGGGCTGGATCACGATGGGTGTGGCCGTGGCGGTAGCCACCGTGCTCGTCGCCACCACCGAGATCGACACTCGCTTGTCGCTCACCCGCGCCGACTGGCCGGGGATCGAGTTGGGCAAGGTGGTGTTCGTGATCTGGGCCTCGGCGCTGATCTTCGCCACCACCAACGCGGTGAACGTCACCGACGGTCTCGACGGGTTGGCCGCCGGTTCGGCCCTGCTCGGCTTCACAGTGTTCACCGGCATCGGGTACCTCGGTTTCCGCAACCCGTCGATCTACGGCGACATCGTCAACCCCTACGATCTCACCGTCTTCTCAGCATCGTTCGCTGGCGCCTGCGGTGGCTTCCTGTGGTTCAATGCCGCACCGGCCACGATCTTCATGGGCGATGTGGGTGCGTTGGCGATTGGCGCCGCGCTGTCGTTGCTGGCGGTCACACTCGACACTCACCTGCTGTTGGCCCTGATCTGCGGTATCAACGTGATCGAGATTGGTTCGGTGGCGTTGCAGATGGTGGTGTTCCGGGCGTCAGGGCGCAAGAAGCGACTGTTCCGCCTGTCGCCGATCCACCATCACTTCGAGCTCGCCGGTTGGGCGGAGACCAAGGTCATCATCCGCTTCTGGTTGATCTCGGCCGCGTGCGTGGGCGGTGCGATGGCGATCTACATCGCCGACTTCACGAAGCAGTCCGGCGGCTGAGCGAGCGGCGGTTGGTCACCCGGTACATCGCCGCCCACGCCACTGCCACGATCGAGCCCAACGCGGTGATCTGGTAGAGGAACGTGCTGCGGTCGCTGCCGGCAAAGGCGGCGTGCAAGCTGGTCAGCCAGAACGTCGCGTAACTGGTGAGGTGGATGCCGCGCCACACCTTCTTGGGCAACTTCTTCATCGCCAACGAAGTCCCCTCTACCGCCACCAGCGTCCATGCTGCGACAACACCGAGCGCCACCGACCCGGGTCGCCACGCGCTGTGCCCGGGCACCAACACATCCGCAAGAGTGAATCTCAGATAGCCATGCAGCATGAGCGCGGCGAGGTGCAGAACCAGGAAGCCGACGGCGAGACCGCCGAGCCAGCGATGCAGGTCGAGGATCCATGCCGGCCGCCGCTGCTCCGGGAACGCCTTGGTCGAGAGGATCACACCCCAGATCACCGTGCCGGTGATCATCAGCCACGAGATGATGCCCGACGAGCGAGCGACATACCACCAGAACTGGGGGTTCATGAGCTTCCTTCCAAGTTCAGACCCACGAGATCGTGAGTCAGCAACACCTGACCCGTACCCGCAATCGCCAGGCCCGACAGGCCGTGTATCTCCAGATACGCGACTGCGTCGCTGCTGCCCTGCAAGAGGGCTGCCGTTGCGTGCGCCTCGGCAGACCAGCCGGAGCGGGCGATGACAGTGACCGCCAGCAGGTCGGTGCTTGACTGCGTGCCAGTACGCGGGTCGATCAAGTGATGGCGTGTTCCACCGTCGGCGACCCATCGTCGCGAGACCGTGCTCGACGTGGCAACGCCACCTCCGCTGACAGCGAGACGGCACAACACCCCTTCGGTGGGGTCGGCATGTTCAACTTCCACTACCCAACCGTCCGGGTGCGGCGACTCGCCAGCCATGGCCAGATCGCCGCCGATGGACACCATGGCCCCGGCAGCCCCGCGCTCAAGGAGTGCAGCGACCACCAGATCGGCGGCGAGGCCTTTGCCGATCCCACCAGGATCGAGCGCCAGCCCCGCGGGCAGCGTGACGGTCTCACCCAACGGGTCGACCACCGTGTCCGTCAGCACGCCGGGCTGGGCCATCTCGGGGAGCAGCGTCGTACGCCGGGCGTCGTCGACACGGCTCGTTCCGTACCCGTGCGCAACCAGCGCCCGCAGGATCGTCGGGTCGTAGGCACGGTCGGTCAACCGGTACGCCTCGAGCATCGTCTCCACCAGCGTGATCGTCTCCGCCGCCACTGCTGTCGGGAAACCCGCCGACAGGTTCAGTCGGCTGACATCACTGTCCGGGAGGAAGCGGCTCCACAGTTGCTCCAGGCGCTCGAGTTCGGCGACAGCGGCGAGCACCGATGCCTCCGGAGCGCCGACGGTCATGACATGCAACTCGCATGCCATGACCCGTCCGCGGTGCTCAGCGACTACCACTGGTCTTCGCTGCCGGCGCCTGAGCGGGCGCCTGGCGAACGACCGGCTGGGCCGCAAGCTGAATCGGCTTCGACGAGGCGTTGACCGTCGGTACGCCGGTGCCCGTGGCCGTGCCAGCGCCACTGGCCGTACCGGGATGGATCACCACGACGATTTGCGCAGGGGCAGTGGGCTGCACCGGCTGTGGGGTGGAGCTACCACGATTCTGGGCGAGCGCCATTGCTCCCACCAGACCGAACATCACGGTCATCCCCACGCCCACAGCGGCGATCTTGGAACCGGTCGCTGTACTGCGCCGACGAGCTGTCGCTGCCGGGGCTGCGCTGCTGGCCGCTGCACGGCGTGCGTGCAGTTGAGCGATGCGATCCTGGGCGTCAGTCATCGTCGCCACCACCTTCGTGCTCATCGTCATCGCCGCCGCCGTTATTGGACGGCTGGTTGGCCGGCGGCAACACGATCGTCGGCTCGCTGACGTTGGCCGTGATGGTGCCGTTGGCATCCGCCGTGGCGGTGAACTCGACGGTGCGGGTGCCGTTGGTGAAGCTCACCATCAGCGTGTCGGTTGTCGACTGGCTCAGCGACCAGGTCCAGCCCGTGGTGGGCACTACCTGGTCGAGGCGAACGGTGTTCGCCGAGGACGACACCGTCACGGTGCCAGCAGCGTCGACCGTGAACTGCTGGCCACCGCCGGGCACCGACTCGGAGCCGAGGTACACGTCGACGACCTGTGTGTTACTGGTGAGCAGGTCGGTGGCCGATGTGACGTTGCCGACGGTGTTGGTGTCAGCGGCGTTCATGATGCCGACATTCGCTGCCACTGCGATGGCACCGGAGATGCCGACAGCGAGGATCGCCGCTGCGGTGAGGATCTGGTTGCGCTTCATGTTGGTGACGGTACGCCTCGGCAGGCGAGCAGCCGGCCAGCTGAAGGTAATGGTTTGGCCAAGCGTGAGTCGCTACCGGTGCCGGGCATGCCAGGCTGTGAACGTGCAACTGCTCCTGGTGGAGGACGATCCGTCGATCTCGGTACCGCTCGCCGAAGGTCTCACCCGCGAGGGGTTCGACGTCATCGTCGCCTCCACGGGTGCCGCCGCACTGGCTGCCCCACCGTGCGACATCGTGCTGCTCGACCTCGGCCTCCCGGATCTGGATGGTCGCGTCGTGTGTCAGCGGCTCCGTGAGCGCAGCTCGGTGCCGATCATCGTCGTGTCGGCCCGCGGCGAGGAGATCGACCGCGTGATCCTGCTCGAACTCGGCGCCGACGACTATGTCGTCAAACCGTTCGGCTTCCGCGAGTTGGTGGCGCGCATCCGCGCTGTCACCCGCCGGATGAAGGCTGGCGAGGCACCGAGCCCGTCAACTGCGATCACGGTGGGCGATCTCGTCATCGATCAGCGTTCGCGGGCGGTCACCCTCACCGGGCGGGCCGTGGGACTGACCCCCAAGGAGTACGACCTGCTGCTGTGCCTGGCCGCCGATCCCGGGGCCGTACGCAGCAGAGAACAACTGATCCACGAGGTGTGGGACGAGCACTGGTGGGGCTCGACCAAGACGCTCGACGTGCATGTTGCCTCGTTGCGCAAGAAGCTGCGTCCCGAGATGATCGAGACCGTGCGCTCGGTCGGCTACCGGCTCACCGAGGGCTGAGCACATGACGAAACGCCTACTCGTCGGGTACCTCACGATCACGGTTGTCGTGCTGCTGTTGCTGGAGTTACCGCTGGCGATCTTCTTCTCGCAGCGCGAGGTTGAACGGTTCACCGGTGGTATCGAGCATGACGCCTACGTCATCGCTGGCATTTACGAGGACGATCTACAGAACGGGATCACCCCCGACCCCCAGGCCGCCCGGAGCTACGAGTTCCGCACGGGAGCCCGAGTGGTGGTGGTCAATGCTGAGGGAATCTCGTTGATCGACACCGAGCAACCGATTCGACGCGATCTGTCCACCAGACCGGAGATTGCCGAGGCACTCGCCGGACGACGTTCCAGCGGCACCCGCTACTCCTCCACGCTCGGCAGCGACTTCGTTTACGTGGCATTACCCGTCACATCCGGTGGCGTGGTGCATGGTGCGCTCCGGATCACGCTCGCCACCAGCAAGGTCGACGCCACCGTGCACCGGTTCTGGCTCGGTCTGGTGCTGATGGGCTTCGCTGTGCTGGCGGTGATGGCCGCAGTCGGCTGGGTCATTGCTCGCTCCGTCACGCGGCCGGTGCGTCGCCTCGAGCAAGCTGCACACCGTTTCGCGAGGGGCGACCTGACGCCGCTGGAGCCTGGCGAAGAAGGCCCGTCCGAACTCCGCGAACTGTCGGTAACGATGGCGACCATGGCTGAGCGCCTGGCCGCAATGCTCGACGAGCAGCGCGCGTTCGTGGCCGATGCCTCACATCAGTTGCGTACACCGCTCACCGCGCTTCGGCTTCGACTGGAAAATCTGCAAGCACGAATGGCGGGTGCTGACGCCGACGAGTTGGAAGCAGCCATCGAGGAAACCTCACGGCTCGCCACGCTGGTGTCAGATCTGCTGCAGCTCGCACGTGCCGACGAAGCGCAGCCGAGCGTTCAGATAGATCTCGCGCAGATCGCGTTGCAGAGAACCGACACGTGGAGCGCCCTGGCCGAGCTCTCTGGAGTGGCGCTCCGTGTGGAAGGTGCCGAGTCACCGGTTCTGGCAATGGCCGTGCCGGGTGCAGTCGAGCAGATCCTCGACAACACGCTCGACAATGCATTGAACGTGTCCCCCACCGGTTCCACCATCGTGATCCGCGTGTCGCACAACGATGATCGGTGCATGCTCAGCATCAGCGACCAGGGTCCCGGGCTGTCCGACGAGGACAAGGATCGAGCGACACGTCGGTTCTGGCGCAAGTCTGCCAACGTCCCAGGAACCGGCCTCGGTCTTGCCATCGCGATGTCGCTCGCCAGAGCATCCCGTGGATCGCTGACGCTGGCCGACACCCCCGAGGGCGGGTTGCAGGTGGTGCTCACCCTCCCCCGTTAGGATTCGCCGCAATGGCAGTCGCGACCGGACGGGATTCGCCCCTGTTGGGAGAGATCGAAGGTCTCCGCGCACTCGCAGTGGTCAGTGT